>CADCUY010000208.1 GCA_902806005.1 uncultured Quadrisphaera sp.
GGCCCAGGGAGCCGGGCCGCGAGCGTCCGTACCGGGCGCGGGGCGCCTGGGCGGCTCGCGAACGGTGCGCCGTCTTCCCGCCGGCCAGCCGCGCGCGCAGCGGCGCGAGGGTGTCGTTGCTGACCCGCCCGGCCCACACCAGGTCCCACAGCGCCGCGGTCAGCGCGGCGTCGTCGAGGGCGGCGCCCCCACCGGCGACGAGGTCGGCGAGGCGGCGGAAGAAGTAGGCGCCGCCCCCGTCGAGCGCACCGAGGACGGCGCGGTGGTCGTCGGTGAGCTCCAGCTCCGCGTCGGGCCCGGGCAGGGTGAGGTGGCCGGTGGGACCGACGGCGTCGGCCAGGTGCAGCGAGACCCACCCGTCGTCGCCGGGCAGCGACCCGTGCCCGCACCAGAGCACCTCGCCGGCGGCGGTCAGCTCGTCGAGCAGCGCCGGGGTGTAGCGCTCGACGCGCACGGGCAGCACCAGCGACTCCAGGGCGCTGGCGGGCAGCACCGCGCCGGCCAGCTGCTCGACCACCCGCAGCACCCCGTCGACGCCGCGCAGGCGCCCGCCGGAGCCGGTGGCGGCCACGCCCTGCCACGCCGGCAGGTGCAGCGCGAGGTCGCGCGCGGGCACCGGCTCCACCTCGGCGCGCAGCGCCGCGAGCGAGCGCCGGCGGAGCAGCCGCAGCACCTCGGCGTCGCACCAGTCGGGCACCGAGCCCGTGGTGCCGGCCCCGGGCGCGCCGTCGAGCGCCGAGCGCACCTCCTGGGGCAGCAGGTCGCCGGAGACGAGCCGGCCGGTGCGCTCCAGGCGCCGCAGCGCGTCGGTGACCACCGCGACGCCGAGCCCGAGGCGGGCCGCGAGGGTGGCGGCGGTGAAGGGGGCGTGGGTGCGGGCCCACCGCACCACCAGGTCGCCGACCGGGTCGGGCACGGGGGCCGTGAACGCCTCGGGCACGCCCACGGGCAGCGGCACCCCGAGGGCGTCGCGCAGCCGGCCGGCGTCCTCGACCGCGGCCCAGCGCACCTCGCCGGCGATGCGCACCGCGATCGCCCGGCGACCGGCCTCCAGCTCGGCGAGCCACCCGGCCACCTCGGGCTCGCCGGCGGCGGTGCCGTCCAGGGAGCGGGCGGTCACGTCGGGCAGGGACTGCGGACCGAGCACCCGCAGCAGGTCGGCGACGTCCTCGGCGTCGCGGCAGCGCCGGCCCTCGGCCAGGCGCTGCAGCTCGGCCTGGGTGCGCAGCAGCGCCTCGGGGTCGAGCAGGTCGGCCAGCGAGGCGCCGTCGCCGCGGCCGAGCAGCTCGGCGAGCAGCGTCGGGTCGAGGGAGAGCGCCGCCGCGCGCTTCTCGGCCAGCGGGGTGTCGCCCTCGTAGAGGAACTGGGCGACGTAGCCGAACAGCAGGCCGCGCGCGAAGGGGGAGGGCTGGTCGGTGGTGACCTGGACGACGGAGACCGCCCCGGAGCGCAGCTCGCGCATCAGCTGCGCGAGGGCGGGCACGTCGAAGACGTCCTGGAGGCACTCGCGGACCGTCTCCAGGACCACCGGGAACGAGGGGTAGCGGCTGGCGACCTCGAGCAGCTGCGCGGCGCGCTGGCGCTGCTGCCACAGGGGGGTGCGCCGGTCGGGGCGGCGCCGGGGGAGGAGCAGGGCGCGGGCCGCGCACTCGCGGAAGCGGGAGGCGAACAGCGCGGAGCCGCCGAGCTCGGCGGTGACCAGCGCCTCGACGTCCTCGGGGTCGACCAGCAGGCCCTCGACGACGTCGGGCGCGTCAGCGGGGGAGCCGCCGGGGAACGCAGCGGAGCCGCCCGTGCTGCCGCCCGGGGGGTCGGCGCCGAACGCGGCCTCGAAGGGGTCGCCGCTGAGCAGGTCGAGGTCGGGCAGGCGCAGCACCAGGCCGTCGTCGGCGGACATCGCCTGGACGTCGACGCCGAACCGCTCGCGCAGCCGCGCCGCGACGGCCAGCGCCCACGGCGCGTGCAGCTGTGCGCCGAAGGGGGAGTGCACCACGACCCGCCAGTCGCCGAGCTCGTCGCGGAAGCGCTCGACGACGATGGTGCGGTCGTCGGGCAGGTGACCGGTGGCCTCGACCTGCTCGCGCAGGTAGGCGAGGAGGTTGTCGGCCGCCCAGTCGTCGAGCCCGGCGGCCCGCGCGCGGGCGCGGGCGGCGTCCGGGTCCTTGCGGTCCAGCGCCCCGAGGGTGCGCACGAACGCCCCGAGGGCGCGGCCGAGCTCCGCGGGGCGGCCGAGGGCCTCGCCGTGCCAGAACGGCAGCTTGCCCGGCATGCCGGGGGCGGGGGAGACCCGCACCTGGTCGGCGGTGATGTCCTCGATGCGCCAGGTGGAGGTGCCGAGGGTGAAGACGTCGCCGACCCGCGACTCGTAGACCATCTCCTCGTCGAGCTCCCCGACGCGGCGGCCCGGCCCGTCGCCGGCCGCGAGGAACACCCCGTACAGCCCCCGGTCGGGGATGGTGCCCCCGGAGGTCACCGCGAGGCGCTGCGCGCCCGGGCGCCCGACGAGGGTGCCGGCCACCCGGTCCCACACGATCCGCGGGCGCAGCTCGGCGAACTCCTCGGAGGGGTAGCGGCCCGAGAGCATGTCGAGCACCGCCTCGAGCACCCCGCGGGTGAGCCCGGCGTACGGGGTGGCCCGGCGGACCAGGCGCTCGAGGTCGTCGACGGACCACTCGTCCATCGCCGTCATCGCGACCACCTGCTGGGCGAGCACGTCGAGCGGGGAGGTGGGCACCGAGAGCTCCTCGATGGCGCCGGCGCGCATCCGCTCGGTGACCACCGCGGTCTGCACGAGGTCGCCGCGGAACTTGGGGAACAGCACCCCGTGGCTGACCGCGCCGACCTGGTGGCCGGCGCGGCCGACGCGCTGCAGCCCGCTGGCGACCGACGGCGGCGACTCGACCTGCACCACGAGGTCGATGGCGCCCATGTCGATGCCGAGCTCGAGCGAGGAGGTCGCGACCACGGCGGGCAGGCGGCCGGACTTCAAGTCGTCCTCGATCAGCGACCGCTGCTCGCGGCTGACCGACCCGTGGTGGGCGCGGGCGAGCACGGCGGGGGCGCCCGCCGAGGAGCCCGCCTGGGCCATCAGCTGCGCCGGGGGCCGGACGGGAGCGGGCGGGCGCTCGCCGGCCGGGCCGTCGTCACCGTCCGCACCGGCTCCGCCGTCCTCGGGCGGGGCGGTGCGCTCGGCCCAGATCTCGTTCAGCCGGGTCGTCAGCCGCTCGGCCAGGCGCCGGGAGTTGGCGAACACCAGCGTGGAGCGGTGCTCGGCGACGAGGTCGACGATGCGCTCCTCGACGGCCGGCCAGATCGAGGTGCGCTGCTCGGCCCCGGCGGCCAGCCCGGAGAGGTCGGCGCTGCCGTCGGCCGCGGTGGCCTGCGTGCCGAGGTCGGCCATGTCGGGCACCGGCACGACCACCTGCAGGTCCCACTCCTTGACCGACGGCGGCTGCACCACCGTGGTGCGCCGGCCGCCCGCGTCCGGACCCTCACCGGGCGCACGGGTGCCGGCGAGGAAGCGGGCGACCTCCTCGACGGGGCGCACGGTGGCGGACAGCCCGATCCGCTGGGCGGGGGCGTCGAGCAGGGCGTCGAGCCGTTCGAGGGTGAGCGCCAGGTGGGCCCCGCGCTTGGTGCCGGCGACGGCGTGCACCTCGTCGACGATGACCGTCTCGACGCCGGCCAGGACCTCCCTCGCGCGGGAGGTGAGCAGCAGGAACAGCGACTCGGGCGTGGTGATGAGGACGTCGGGCGGGGTGCGGGTGAACGCCCGGCGGGCCTCGGCGGGGGTGTCGCCGGAGCGCAGGGCCACGGAGACCTCGGGCACCGGCAGGCCCAGGCGCATCGCCGCGTGCCGCATGCCGGTCAGCGGGGCGCGCAGGTTGCGCTCGACGTCGGTGGCCAGGGCCTTCAGCGGCGAGACGTACAGCACGCGGCAGCGGCGCTCCTTCTCGGCCGGGGCCGGGGTGGAGGCGAGCCGGTCGAGGGCCCACAGGAACGCCGAGAGGGTCTTGCCGGACCCGGTGGGGGCGACGACCAGCGCGTGGTCGCCGCTGCTGATCGCCCGCCAGGCGCCGTCCTGCGCGGCGGTGGGGGCCGAGAACGCGCTGCGGAACCACTCGGCGGCCGCGGGGGAGAACCGGTCGAGGACGTCGTCGGGCGCGCCCGATCCCGCGCCGGAACCTGCTGCTCGCCTGGCCACGTCCGGATGGTCGCACCCGGCACCGACAGCCGCGCCGCGGCCTCACCCCGCCGGCCGCGGCCGGGGCGCCGCGGGCGGGGGCTGCTCAGGCGGCGGGGACGGCGGTGCGCCGGGTGCTGGCCCCGACGCCCGACCCCCGCGCGAGCCACCCGCGCCGGCTGGCGACGACGTCGAAGACCACCGACGCCAGGGGCGGCAGGCTCGCGGCGAGCGCGAGCAGGGCCACCCACCACCGCCAGCGCAGCACGCGCGCGGCGACCAGCGCCACGACCACGTAGGCGAGGAACACCCCGCCGTGGACCGGCCCGAACAGCTCGATCCCCGCGCGCGAGCCGCCGGCGACGTAGTGGCTGTACATCGCCGCCAGCAGCCCGACCCAGGAGAGGGCCTCGAGCACCGCGACGACGTGGAAGGCCGGCCGGGCCAGGCGCTGCACCGTGGTCATGGCGTCCATCGCACCACGGGTCCCCGTGTGGCGGCGACCACGCACCCCGGTGCCCGCGCGGCCCACCGGGGCCGTGGGTGCCACAGTGGTGCCGTGCGCATCAGCGAGTTCTGGGCGGTGGCGGACGACGTGCTCGGGTCCGCCCGCGCCCGCAGCCTGGTCGCCGACCTGGTGCTGGGCGAGCTCGGCGACCGCACCGCCCAGCGCGCCCTGGATGAGGGCGTCGCGCCCGGAGCCGTGTGGACGGCGCTGTGCGACGCGCTCGAGGTGCCCGCCGCCCGCCGCTCCACCGCGCTCGACCGGCGGCGTCGGGCCTAGCGTCGGGGGGATGACCGGTCCCCGCGTCCTGTTCATCGGCGGCAGCGGCATCATCAGCTCCGCCTGCGCCGCCCTCGCGCTCGAGCGGGGTCTCGAGCTGACCGTGCTCAACCGCGGCGAGAGCCGCACCCGCCCGCTGCCCGACGGCGCCCGGGTGCTGCGCGCCGACGTGCGCGACCCGGCGGCGGTGAGCGCGGCGCTCGGCGGGGAGGAGTTCGACGTCGTCGTCGACTTCGTCGCCTTCACCCCCGACCACGTGCGGGCCGACGTCGAGCGGTTCGCCGGGCGGGTGGGGCAGTACGTCTTCATCAGCTCCGCCTCCGCGTACCAGACCCCGCCGGCCCGGCTGCCGGTCACGGAGTCGACCCCGCTGCGGAACCCGGCGTGGCGGTACTCCCGCGACAAGATCGCCTGCGAGGACGTGCTGGTGGCCGCGTACCGCGACACCGGCTTCCCCGCCACGGTGGTGCGGCCCTCGCACACCTACGACCGGACCCTGGTGCCCTTCGACGGCGGGTGGACGGTGCTGGACCGGATGCGCCGCGGGGCCGAGGTGCTGGTGCACGGCGACGGCACCTCGCTGTGGACCCTGACCCACCACACCGACTTCGCCCGCGGCTTCGTGCCCCTGCTCGGCCACCCGCGCACCGTGGGGGAGGCCTTCCACATCACCTCGGACGACGTCCTGACCTGGGACCAGATCGCGCACGCCCTCGCCGCCGCCGCGGGCGTGGAGGCGCGGATCGTCCACGTGCCCTCGGACGCCGTCGCTGCGGCCGACCCCGAGTGGGGGGCCGGGCTGCTGGGCGACAAGGCGCACTCGATGGTCTTCGACACCACCAAGCTGCGCCGGGTCGTGCCCGGCTTCACGGCCACCGTGCCGTTCGAGCAGGGCGCGCGCGAGATCGTGGCCTGGCACGACGAGGACCCGGCCCGCCGGGTGGTCGACGGGCGGCTCGACGCGGTGATGGACCGGCTGGTCGCGGCCCACCGCCCCTGACCGGCGGCACCGCAGCCCCGCCGTCCCGCAGGGTGGTGCGGGACGGCGGGAGGCTCACTCCCCGCCGGGGTTCAGCGTCACCTCGATCGGCGTGAAGCCCTCGCCCGTGGTGTCGACGCCCTCCTCCTCGAGCTCGGCGAGCGCGGCCTCGACGTACTCGTTCGTGTAGGCGTCGTCGCCCGGCTCCTGCGTGATCACCGTGGCGCCCTCGAGGTTCCGGGCGCTCAGCGCCACGTCGACCGTCTGGCGCCACGCGGCCTCGTCGACCACGCCGATCCCCGCGGGCGAGGGCCAGATCAGCTTGTTGACCTCGTTGACCTGCCACAGCTGGTGGCTCGCGCCGAGGGTGGAGCCGGACGCCACGACGACGTCGCGGCACGCCTCCGGCTCGTCGCGGCAGAACGCCCAGCCCCGGATCGAGGCCTTGATGAACGCCACCGTCGTCTCCTGGTACGCCTCGTCCGAGGCGAGCCGCTCGGTGTTGGCCCAGATCGCGTCCTGCAGCATCGCGGTGCCGGTCTCGTTCCAGTCGAGCACCGTGAAGTCCTCGGGCGTGTACAGCTGCCCCGTCTCGGGGTTCGTGGCCTCCAGCACCTGCGCGTACTCGTTGTAGGTCATCGCCTGGGCCGCGTCGATGTCGCCGTTGAGCAGCGCGTTCATGTCGAACTGCTGCTGCACCAGGGTGACGTCGGCGGCCGGGTCGAGGCCGGCCTCGGTGATGCCGGCGAACAGCTCGAACTCGTTGCCGAAGCCCCAGTTGCCCACGGTCTTGCCCGCCAGGTCGGCGGGGCTGGTGATCCCCGCGTCGGCGAAGGAGACCTGGAGGGTGCCGGAGCGCTGGAAGACCTGCGCCACGTCGGTGATCCCCGCGCCCTGCTCGATCGACGCGAGCGCCTTGGGCACCCAGGCGATGGCGTAGTCGACCTGCCCCTGGGCCAGCACCGTCTGCGGGACGATGTCGGTGCCGCCCTCGACGATCTCGACGTCGAGGCCCTCCTCCTCGTAGAAGCCCTGCGCGTCGGCTGCGAGGTAGCCGGCGAACTGCGCCTGGTTGAACCACTGGAGCTGGAGGCTGACGGGCGTGAGCCCGCCGCCGCCCTCCGCGGCGTCCGTGCCCGCGGAGGCGGCCGCGCCGCCGGCCGGGTCGGCGGTGCCGCAAGCCGCGAGGAGCAGCAGCCCCGCGAGGGCGGTGCCGGCGGCCGTGGTGGTGGTGCGAGTCATGGCGGCTCCAGGGGGTTCCGGTCGGGCGGGACGGGTCGGGGTCGGGGTCGCACGGCTCAGCCCGTG
>CADCUY010000209.1 GCA_902806005.1 uncultured Quadrisphaera sp.
GCCCGACACGCCGACGACACGCTGGCCTGACCGCCCAGGTCGAGATCGCCGGGCAGGATCCGCGACCCGCGGGCGCCCGTCCGGGTGCGCGACGGCCGGCCGGCTCAGAGCACCTGGACGGCCAGCAGCGCGACGTCGTCGGTGCGGTCGCTGCGCTCGCTGACCAGCCGGTCCACCAGCACCTCCGGCGGCGTGCCCGGGCGGTGCCCGGCGAGGTCGCGCAGCAGCCGCGCCAGGTCGTCCTCGATGTCGCCGCCGCGGGTCTCCACCAGCCCGTCGGTGAACAGCAGCAGCGTGTCGCCCGGCGCGAGGTCGACCTCGGTGTGCGTGCGGCGCTCCCCGACGGGCACGCCCAGCGGCACGCCCGCGGGCGCCGAGAGCAGCCGCGCGGGCCCGTCGGCGGGCAGCAGCGCCAGGGGCAGGTGCCCGGCGCTCGCCCACCGCAGCTGCGCGCCCCGCCCGGCGCCGGTGCTCAGCCGGGCGTAGACGCACGTCGCGAGCTGCGCCATCTCGAAGCCCTGCACCAGCTGGTCCATGCGCTCCAGCACCGTGGCCGGCTCGTCGCCGTTCCACGCGCAGGTGCGCAGCACGCTGCGCAGCTGCCCCATGGCCGCGGCGGCCGCGATGTCGTGGCCCATGACGTCGCCGATGGCCAGGGCGATCGCCCCGTCGGGCAGGGCGAAGACGTCCCACCAGTCGCCGCCGACCTGCCGGTCGTGGCCCGCGGGGTGGTACCGCGCGGCCAGGCGCACCCCGGGCAGGGTCGGCAGCCGCGGCAGGAGGCTGCGCTGCAGGGCCAGGGCGGTGCGCTGCTGGCGGCCGTAGAGCCGGGCGTTGTCGAGCACCAGCCCGGCCCGGCGGCCCAGGTCGGCCGCCACCTCCAGGTCGTCGTCGTCGAAGCCCCGCCCGGAGGAGCCCTGCACCAGCATCATCGTGCCGAGCACCTCCCTCTCGGTGGCCAGCGGCACGAAGAGCAGGGACGTCGCCCCGAGGGCCATGCTGATCGACCTGACCTCCCGCTGCCCCTCGGTGAGCCCCTCGACCGGGGGCGGGCTGAAGTCGGGCCAGGCCCGCGGCGGCCCGCCCTGGAGGAGGTCGTGCAGCGGCGTCCCGGGGGCGAGCGTCGCGGGCACCAGCTCGGCGTAGCGGCGCAGCAGCGCCTCGTGGCCGTCGCGGTGGCGCACCACGGCCGGCCGGCCCAGGCGCCCGCGCTCGTCGGCGAGGTTCACCACGGCCCAGTCGGCGACGGTCGGCACGATGAGGCCGAGCAGCCGGTCGAGCGCCTCGTCGGTGTCGAGGGTCGCCGCCAGCACGTGGCTGCCCTCGGCCAGCAGGGTCAGGCGGGCGTTCGCGCGCTCGGCGTCGGCCCGGGCCAGCTGCGCCTCCCGCAGCGCCGCCGCGGCGGCCGCGCCGGCCTGCTCGGCCTCCCGGCGCGAGGCCTCGGCCGCCCGTCCCGCCCGCTCCGCGCCGGCCCGCGCCACCCCCTCGGCGAGCAGCGCCGCCTGGCGCGCCCGGTCGGCCTCGACCCGGGCGGTCACGTCGCTCTGGACCCCGACGACGTGGGTCACCTCGCCGCGCCCGTCGCGCACGGGGCTCAGCGCCACGTGGTTCCAGAACGCCGTGCCGTCCTTGCGGTGGTTCAGCAGGGTCACCGCGACCTCCCGCCCGGCGGCGATCGCCTCGCGCAGCAGCCCCACCGCCGCCGGGTCGGTGTCCGGGCCCTGCAGGAAGCGGCAGTTGCGGCCCACGGACTCGGCCGCCGAGTAGCCCGTGACCGCGGTGAACGCCGGGTTCACCCAGACCAGGGGGGAGTCCTCGGCCCTGGCGTCGGCGACGGTGAAGGACGTGCCGGTGGCCAGCACCGCCTGCTCGCGCACCCGCGCCTGCGAGCGCGCCAGGGCGGTGGCGCCGCCCGCGGCCGACTCGTCGTGCAGGGGGATGAGCACCACCAGGGCGTGCTCGCCCAGCCCGGGGGCCTCGGAGAGCGGGAGCCCGATGGCGAACAGCGGCTCGCGCCGGGCGCTGACGTCGGAGGCGCGCCGCGCGGTGACGGCCTGCCCGGGCACGGGGAGGCCCTGGGCGGCCAGCGAGAGCGGGTGCGCCGTCTCCGACAGCTCCTCGCCGTCGAGGTCGCGCAGCCCGGCGGCGTCGGACCAGTGGTCGACCAGGGCGGGCAGCGCCAGGGCGGGCGCCAGCTGCCGGGCGAGGTCGTTGGCGTGCACCACCCGGCGGGTCGCCAGGTCCACCAGCAGCACCGCCGCGGGGTCCTCGCCGACCTCGCCGGGGGCCAGGACTCCGGCCGTCGCGGCCGCCAGGCCACCCCGGACCATCTCCGCGGTCATGGGTTCACGGTACGGGGGCGCGTCCGGCGGGGGGTCAGCCTGTTCGATCACGGGGGCACGGAGTCCGTCGCTGACGGGCCAGCGCCGCCGAGGCACCACGAGCGGGCCCACGGCCCGATGACGGCGCCGGCGGCCCGTGCCAGGGTCTGGTCATGAGCGTCGAGCGCACGGTCCCGCTGCACTTCTCCACCGCCTCGCGGGAGCTGGCGACGCACACCAACCTCTCGGCCGTGCGCTCCGACGGCCCGGTGCTGTGGGTGGCGGGCGACGAGACCGCCACCGTCGAGCGGCTGGTCGCCACCGACGACGGCTGGGGCGAGCAGGAGACCTTCCACCTCGGCGACCTCGTGCGGCTGCCGGGCGAGGACCACGCGGAGGAGGCCGACGTCGAGGGCCTGGCCCGCGACGGCCTGTTCCTGTGGGCGGTGGGCTCGCACAGCCTGCGCCGCCGCCGGGTCAAGGACCACCACGAGGGGCCCGCGGCGCTGCGGCGCCTGGCCACCGTCACCGGGCAGGACAACCGGCAGGTGCTCCTGCGGCTTCCGGTGCAGGAGGTCGACGGCCTGCCCCGCCCGGTGCGCGAGCTGGAGGTCGACGGGCAGGTGCACCGCGCCGCCGCCTTCGGCAGCCGCGGGAAGGACCTGCGCGACCTGCTCGCCGACGACGAGCACCTCGCGCCGTTCCTGCCGATCCCCGGCAAGGACAACGGCCTGGACGTCGAGGGCGTCGCGGTGCGCGGCGACCGGGTGTACCTGGGACTGCGCGGCCCGGTGCTGCGCGGCTGGGCCGTGGTGCTCGAGGTGCGCCCGTTCGTCGACCCCGACGACCCGGCCCGGCTGCGCCTGGCCGAGCTCGACGACGGGCGGCGCTACCGCAAGCACGTGCTCGACCTGGCCGGGCTCGGCGTGCGCGACCTGTGCCCGCAGGGCGACGACCTGCTCGTGCTCGCGGGCCCGACGATGGACCTCGACGGCCCGGTGCGCGTCCACCGCTGGCACGGGGCGATGTCCGTGGACGCCCCGACCGTGGTGCGCGGCGACGCGCTGACCGCCGAGGTGGAGCTGCCGTACGGGCTCGGCTGCGACCACGCCGAGGGCATCGGCCTGCTGGGCCCGCCGGAGGACGGGCGGCTGCTGGTGGTCTACGACAGCCCGGCCCCCGAGCGCCTGGCGGGCGGCGCGGTGCTCGCCGACGTCGTCGTGCTGCCGCCGCCGGGCGGCGCGAGCGCCGCCGGCACGGCAGGATCTGGCGCGAGCAGCCGCGGGCTGACCTCGAGCGGTGGGGAGTGAGCCGGGTGCTGGGACTGCCGGACGGCGTGGTGGCGTGCCTGTTCGACCTCGACGGGGTGCTGACCGACACGGCCTCGGTGCACAACGGGGCGTGGACGGAGGTCTTCGACGCCTTCCTGCGCGAGCGCGCGGAGGCCACCGGGGAGCCGTTCGTGCCCTTCGACCCGGTGGAGGACTACAACCGGCACGTCGACGGCAAGCCCCGCCAGGACGGCGTCCGCTCCTTCCTGGCCAGCCGCGGGACCACCCTGCCCGAGGGCGACCCCGCCGACCCGCCGGACGCCGCGACCGTGCACGGGCTGGGCAACCGCAAGAACGTCGCGCTCCTCCAGAGGATCGCCGAGGACGGGGTGGAGGTGTTCGAGGGGTCCCGGCGCTACCTGGAGGCGGCGCGCGACGCCGGCCTGCGGCGGGTCGTGGTCTCCTCCAGCGCCAACACCGCGCAGGTGCTCGAGGTGACCGGGCTCGCCCCGCTGGTCGAGGACCGGGTCGACGGGCTGACCCTGCGCGCGGAGGGCCTGCGCGGCAAGCCGGCGCCCGACGGGTTCCTCGCCGGCGCGGCCCGCGCCGGGGTGGCCCCCGCGCAGGCGGCGGTCTTCGAGGACGCGCTGGCCGGCGTCGAGGCCGGGCGCGCCGGCGCCTTCGGGTACGTGGTGGGCGTCGACCGGGTCGGCCACCGCGCGGGCCTGCTGGCCCACGGCGCCGACGTGGTCGTCGACGACCTCGCCGAGCTGCTCGACGGGCGCGCCCCGGGGGAGGGGCCGGCGTGAGCGTGCCCACCGGCTTCCCCGTCGAGCCCTGGTCGGTGCGCGAGACCGCCCTGGACGTCGACCACATCGCCCAGTCCGAGTCGGTCTTCGCCCTCTCCAACGGGCACATCGGCCTGCGCGGCAACCTCGACGAGGGCGAGCCGCACGGCATCCCCGGCACCTACCTGAACTCCTTCTACGAGGCGCGCCCCCTGCCCTACGCGGAGCGGGGCTACGGCTACCCCGAGTCGGGGCAGACGCTGGTCAACGTCACCAACGGCAAGCTGATCCGGCTGCTGGTCGACGACGAGCCCTTCGACGTGCGCTACGGCCAGCTGCTCTCGCACGAGCGCGAGCTCG
Source organism: uncultured Quadrisphaera sp. (assembly GCA_902806005.1). Lineage (GTDB taxonomy): Bacteria > Actinomycetota > Actinomycetes > Actinomycetales > Quadrisphaeraceae > CADCUY01. The sequence goes on from CADCUY010000209.1 coordinate 4,741, forward strand.
ACCTGCGCGCGGGCACCCTGGTGCGCGACGTCGACTGGGTCTCCCCGGTCGGCAAGCGCCTGCGGGTGCGCTCGACCCGCCTGGTCAGCTTCACCCAGCGCGCGGTGGCGGCGGTGGAGTACGTCGTCGAGGCCGTCGACCAGCCGGTGCGCCTGATCGTGCAGTCGGAGCTGGTGGCCAACGAGGTCGTCTCCGAGCAGCGGGCCGACCCGCGCGTCGCCGCGGTCCTCGAGCGCCCCCTGGTGGCGCTGGAGCGCGACCTCTCGGCGCACGGCGCCACCCTGCTGCACCGCACCCGCCTCAGCGGCCTGCAGATGGCCGCCGGCATGGACCACCTGCTCGAGGCCCCCGGCCGGGTGGAGGACGAGACCCGGGCCTCGGACGACTGGGCCCGGACGACGGTCGTCTGCACGCTGCGCCCGGGCGAGCGGCTGCGCCTGGTGAAGCTGCTCGCCTACGGCTGGTCGAGCCAGCGCTCGGTGCCCGCGCTGCGCGACCAGGCGGCCGCGGCCCTGACCGGCGCCCGCTACTCCGGCTTCGAGGGCCTGCTGGCCGAGCAGCGCGCCTACCTCGACGACTTCTGGGACGCCGCCGACGTGCAGGTCGAGGGCGACCCCGAGATCCAGCAGGCCGTGCGGTTCGGGCTCTTCCACGTCCTCCAGGCCGGGGCTCGGGCCGAGGGCCGCTGCATCCCGGCCAAGGGGCTGACCGGGCCCGGCTACGACGGGCACACCTTCTGGGACACCGAGGCCCTCGTGCTGCCGGTGCTGACCTACGTGCACCCCGAGGCCGCGGCCGACGCGCTGCGCTGGCGGCACGCCATCCTCGACCGGGCCCGCGAGCGGGCCTCCTCGCTCGGTCTGGCCGGCGCGACGATGCCGTGGCGCACCATCCGCGGCGAGGAGTGCTCGGGCTACTGGCCCGCCGGCACTGCCGCGTTCCACGTCAACGCCGACATCGCCGCCGCCGTGGAGCGCTACCGGGTGGTCACCGGCGACGACCAGCTCGAGGTCGACGGCGGGCTGGAGCTGCTGGTCGAGACGGCGCGGCTGTGGATGTCGCTCGGCCACCACACCCGCGACGGCGCCTGGCACGTCGCGGGGGTCACCGGGCCCGACGAGTACACCGCCATCGTCAACGACAACGTCTTCACCAACCTCGCCGCCGCGCACAACCTGCGCACGGCCGCCGCCGGGGTCCTGCGCCACCCCGGGCTGGGCCGGCGCCTCGGGGTCGACCTGGAGGAGGCCTCGCGCTGGCGCGACGCCGCGGCCGCGGTGCACCTGCCCTACGACGAGGAGCTGCGGGTGCACCAGCAGTCCGCGGGCTTCACCCACCTGCCCGAGTGGGACTTCGAGGGCCGCCGCGACTACCCCCTGCTGCTGCACGCCCCGTACGTCGACCTCTACCGCCGCCAGGTCGCCAAGCAGGCCGACCTGGTGATGGCGATGTACTGGTTCGGCGAGCGGTTCTCGCCCGAGGACAAGGCCCGCAACGTCGACTACTACGAGCGGCGCACGGTGCGCGACTCCTCGCTGTCGGCGTGCATCCAGGCGGTGATGACCGCGGAGGTCGGGCACCTGGGGCTGGCCCACGAGTACGCCTACGAGGCCGCGATGATCGACCTGCGCGACCTGCACCACAACACCCGCGACGGGCTGCACGTGGCCTCCCTCGCAGGGGCGTGGATCGCGATGGTCGCCGGCTTCGGCGGCCTGCGCGAGTGCGGGGAGCAGCTCTCGTTCGACCCGCAGCTGCCCGAGACGATCACCCGGCTGCAGTTCTCGGTGCGCTGGCACGGCCTGCGCCTCGCCGTCGACGTCGAGCACCACGAGGTCACCTACACGCTGCGGGACGGCGACGACGCCTCGGTCACCCTCCTGCACGCCGGCGAGGAGGTCGAGGTGACCCCCGCCGCGCCGGTGACCCGGGCCCTGGAGAAGAGGCTGCCCCAGCTCCCGCGGCCGGTGCAGCCCCCGGGTCGCGAGCCCGCGCGGCGCCGCTAGCGCGCGGCCGGCCCTCCGCTGCTCTTGGCGCGGGGGGCCGGGGCACGCACAATGGCGGCACGCCAGCCTCCCCCGGCCCGCAGGAGCGCCCGTGCCCGACGCCGCCAGCTCGCCCGACCTGCTCCCGCTGCTCACGCGCGGGAAGCACCGCAGCCCGCGCAAGGGCGCCTGCTTCATGGAGCTGGCCTCCTACCTCGCGGGCGAGCGGTGGAGCGACCACCCCGCGTGCACGCACCCGCTGCTGGCCGCGCTCGCCCGGCACGTCAACGACCGCACCTCGGACGCCGCCCGGCCCCAGCTGGCCCGGTTGATCCCCGCGGTGATCGGGCTCACCGGCGACGACCCGGTGGTCGACCTGCGGCTGTCGGTGCTGTGCGCGTCGCGCGCCCTGCCCGTGGTGGCCGAGGAGCGCCAGCGGGTGCTGGCCGTGGCGCTGCTCAGCGGCGAGCGGCTGATGCTGGCCGGCGGTGCGCGGCGCCCGGGCCGCGCCGCCCCGGACGGCGCCGG
>CADCUY010000210.1 GCA_902806005.1 uncultured Quadrisphaera sp.
CCCCGACGTTGTGCCGGTGGTCGGCGTGGTCGGGCCCGGGGTTGCCGAGCCCGACCACGAGCCAGGGGGCGTCGCTCACGCGGCCCGGATCAGGCGTCGGCCGGCTCGGAGGCCGGCTCGTCCTCGGTCGTCTTCTCGTCGCGCTCGATGCCCAGGTCGCTCTCGGCCGCGGCCATGTCGGCCTCGACGTCCTCGGCGGTCGGGGCGGCGAGCACGGTGAGGACCGCCGCCTCGGGGTCGCCGGCGACCTGCGTGCCCGCGGGCAGGGTCAGCTGGCCGGCGCTGAGCCGGGTGCCGACCTCGAGGCTGGCGACGTCGATGGTGATGCTCTCGGGCAGGTGGGTCGCCTCGGCGGTGACCTGGAGGGCGTTCTGCTCGAGGGTGACCACCGCGCCGGGCACGGCCTCGCCCTCGAGGTGGATCGGCACCGAGACCTCGATGCGCTCGCCGCTGCGGACGATGACGAGGTCGACGTGCTCGATGGCGCGCTTGACGGGGTCGATCTGCACGTCCTTGACCACGGCCAGGGTGCGGCCGGCCTCGCCGATCTCGATCGAGAGCAGGGCGTTGGCCTGCTTCAGCGCCAGCATCGTGGCGTGCCCGGGAAGGGTGATGTGGCGCGGGGGCTCGCCGTGGCCGTAGACCACGGCGGGGATCTTGTGGTCGCGGCGGATGCGGCGGGCGGCGCCCTTGCCGAACTCGGTGCGCGGCTCGGCGGCCAGCTCGGTGCCGCCGCTGCTGCGGGTGTTCTCGGCCATGGTGGTGCTCCTCGGGAGGCTCGTCGGTGGTGCGGGCGGTCGGACGTCGACGGCCCGGGCGGCGACGGGCGGGCCCGAGGGGGGTCCGGCCACGTCGATCACGGAGCGCTGCGCGCGGGTGCGCGGCGTCCCTCGCCGGGGCGACTGCGCGAGCCTACCAACGGGCCCGGCGGCCCCGGTCGCTCAGCTGTTGCCGTCGAACAGCGAGGTCACCGAGCCGTCGTCGAAGACCTCGCGGATCGCCCGGGCGAGCAGCGGGGCGATCGGCAGCACGGTCAGCTGCGGGAAGGCGTGCTCCTCGCCGAGCGGCAGGGTGTCGGTGACGACGACCTCGGAGATCGGGCTGTCGCGCAGCCGCTGCACGGCGGGCCCGGAGAGGATCGCGTGGGTGGCCGCGACGATGATCCGCTCCGCGCCGTTGGCCTTCAGGGCGTTGGCGGCCTGGACGATGGTCCCCGCGGTGTCGATCATGTCGTCGACGATCACGCAGGTGCGGCCCTCGACCTCGCCGACCAGCTCGTGCACCTGCACCTGGTTCGGGCGGTCGGGGTCGCGGCGCTTGTGGATGATCGCCAGCGGGGCGCCGAGCATGTCGGAGTAGAGGTCGGCCAGGCGCACGCGGCCGGCGTCCGGGGAGACCACCGTCAGCTGCCCGGCGTCCTCGACCCGGGTGCGCAGGTAGTCGCCGAGCAGCGGCATGGCCCACAGGTGGTCGACCGGCCCGTCGAAGAAGCCCTGGATCTGCGCGGTGTGCAGGTCGACGCTCATCATCCGGTTCGCGCCCGCGGTCTTGAACAGGTCGGCGACCAGCCGCGCCGAGATCGGCTCGCGGCCCTTGTGCTTCTTGTCCTGGCGCGAGTAGCCGTAGAACGGCGCGACCACGGTGATCCGCTTGGCGGAGGCGCGCTTGAGGGCGTCGACCATGAGCAGGTGCTCCATGACCCACTGGTTGATCGGCGCGCAGTGGCTCTGGATGACGAACGCGTCGGCGCCGCGCACGCTCTCCTCGAAGCGGACGTAGATCTCGCCGTTGGCGAAGTCGTAGGCCGAGGTGGGCACCAGGTCGGCACCGAGCTCCTTGGCGACGTCCTCGGCCAGCGCCGGGTGCGCCCGGCCCCCGATGAGCACCAGGCGCTTCTCGCCCGTGGTGGTGATGCCGGTCATCGGTGGCCGCCCTCTGCGTCGGTGGTGGTGGTGGGAGTGGTCTGCGGCCCGTCGGGCGGGGGCTCCGCCTCGCGGGCCCGGCGCGCGGCGGCAGCGGCGGGGCTGCCCGCGCGGCGGCGCT
>CADCUY010000211.1 GCA_902806005.1 uncultured Quadrisphaera sp.
CAGGCCGGCGACGACGACCCGGCGGCCCTCCCACCGGTCGCCGCTCAGGTCACCGGTCAGGGCCCCCTCGGGGTCGCCGGTCGGCTCAGGTGCTGAAGTCACGGCCGACCACCCACTCCGCGTAGAAGATGCCGAGCCCGAGGGCGACGAAGAGGATCGCGACGATGATGAAGCGGGTCACGATGGTGACCTCGGCCCAGCCGACGAGCTCGAAGTGGTGCTGCAGCGGGGCCATCCGGAACACCCGCTTGCGGGTCAGCTTGAACGAGCCCACCTGGATCACCACCGACAGCGTGATGATGACGAACAGGCCGCCGAGCACCACGAGCAGCAGCTCGGTGCGGCTGGCGATCGCCAGCCCGGCGAGCGCCCCGCCGAGGGCCAGCGAGCCGGTGTCGCCCATGAAGATCTTGGCCGGGGCGGCGTTCCACCACAGGAAGCCGATGCTGGCGCCGACCAGCGCGGCCGCGAGGACGGCGAGGTCGAGCGGGTCGCGGGTCTCGTAGCAGCGGGAGATCGGGGACACGGCCTCGCAGCTGTTGTTCGACTGCCAGATGCCGATCAGCACGTAGGCGCCCGCCACCGCGACCGTGGCCGAGGAGGCCAGCCCGTCGAGGCCGTCGGTGAGGTTCACGCCGTTGGACGTCGCGGCGACGATGAGCAGCACCCACACGACGAACAGCACCGTGCCGACGACCGCGCCCCCGACGGCGAGGTCGACCATCGTGTCGCGGGTGAAGGAGACCTTCGTCGACGCGGGGGTCTGACCGATGCGGTCGGGGAACTGCAGCGCCAGGACGGCGAACGCGAGCCCCACGGAGGTCTGGCCGATGAGCTTGGGCACCGAGCGCAGGCCGAGGCTGCGCTGCTTGGAGATCTTGATGAAGTCGTCGGCGAAGCCGACCACCCCCAGGCCGATCGTCAGCCCGAGCACCAGCAGCCCGGAGACCGTCGGCGGGCTGCGGATCAGCAGGTGCGCGGCGAGGTAGCCGACGACGACCGCCGCGATGATGACGACGCCGCCCATCGTGGGCGTGCCGCGCTTGGTGTGGTGGGCCGTCGGGCCGTCGTCGCGGATGAACTGCCCGTAGCCGCGGTGCACGAGGAAGCGGATGAACAGGGGGGTCCCGAACAGGGCGACCACCAGCGCGATGCCGCCGGAGGCGAGGATCGCGATCACGGCGCGCTCCCCCCGCCGCCGGTCCCGTCGGCCGCGAGGGTCTCGGCGAGGGCGTGCAGGCCGGTGGCGTTCGAGCCCTTGACCAGCACCACGTCGCCGGGCGCCAGCTCGGCGCGCAGCAGCGCCAGGGCCGCCTCGGCGTCGGGCACCCACGCCGACTCCTCGCCCCAGGAGCCCTCCATCACCGCGCCGAGGTGCAGCGGGCGGGTGCCGGGGCCGACGGCGACCAGCCGGGAGATGTCGAGCCGCACGGCGTAGCGGCCCATCGCGTCGTGCTCGCGCTGGCTGGTGGCGCCGAGCTCGAGCATCTCGCCGAGCACCGCCCAGGTGCGCCGCTGCTTGCCCGGCCCGCGCATCGCCGTCAGCGCCCGCAGCGCGGCGCGCACCGACTCGGGGTTGGCGTTGTAGGCGTCGTCGACCACGGTGACCCCGTCGGGGCGGTCGGTGACCTCCATCCGGTGGCGGCTGGCCGGCGCCGCGGCCGACAGGGCCGCGGCCACCTCCTCCGCCCCGACCCCCACGGCGTGCCCGCAGGCGGCGGCGGCCAGCGCGTTCTCCACGTGGTGCTCGCCGTGCAGGAGCAGCGCCACGGGCACCGGGTCGGCGCCGGGCAGGTGCAGGTCGAAGCGCGCCCGGCCGGCGGGGTCGAGGGCCACGGCGGTGGCGCGCACGGCGGCCCCCTCGCTCCGGCCGAAGGTCAGCACGGCCGCGCGGGTGCGCGCGGCCATGGCGGCCACCGCGAGGTCGTCGGCGTTGAGCACCGCGACGCCGCCCGCCGCCAGCGCCTCGACGAGCTCGCCCTTCGCCTTGGCGATGTCCGCCTGGGTGCCGAATTCCCCGAGGTGCGCCTTCCCGACGTTG
>CADCUY010000212.1 GCA_902806005.1 uncultured Quadrisphaera sp.
CGCCGCGACGACCACCGCGCCGGCGGCCACCGCACCACGCACCCGCCGGCCCCGGGCGGCGCCGGGCGGCCCGAGGACCAGACCCAGCGCGTAGGTCAGCCCCAGCACGAGGAACGGGGTGAAGACGATGGCGTAGAAGGTGAAGATCGTGCGCTCCTGGTAGGCGAACCAGGGCAGGTACCCGGCCGCGACGCCGGCGAGGACCGCCCCGGCTCGCCAGTCGCGGCGCAGGGCCCAGCAGAACAGCAGCACCAGCAGCGACAGCGCGCCCGCCCACCACACCACCGGGTTGCCCACCGAGGTGATCGCCTTCGAGCACTGCTCCACGGCGCACCCGTCGACCCCGCGGGCGGGCGACTCGTAGAAGAAGGACGTCGGACGGCCCTGCACCAGCCACGACCAGGGGTTCGACTGGTAGGTGTGGTCGTCGGTCAGGCCGACGTGGAAGCCGTACATCTCCTGGTGGTAGTGCCACAGCGAGCGCAGCGCCGGGGGCAGCCAGCCCACGCCCCGGTCGGGGTCCTCCACCGCCCACTGGCGCAGGTGCGCGCTCTCCGAGCGGAACCAGCCCACCCAGCCGGCCAGGTACACCGCGAGCACGACGGGCAGCACGACCACCGCGGCCACCACCGCGTCGCGGACGAACCGCGGCAGGAGCCGGGTCTGCCCCGCGGCGCGCCGGGCGCCGAGGTCCCACAGCACGGTCATCACGCAGAAGACGGCCACGACGTACAGGCCCGACCACTTCACCCCGCAGGCGAGGCCGAGGCACACCGCCGCCCCGAGCCGCCACGGGCGCAGCCGGGCCAGGAGCCCGCCGCCCGCCGAGCCGGCCAGCACCGCTGACCGGTGGGCGTCGCGGTCGACCAGCAGGCACCCGAAGGCCGCGAGCACCCACAGGGCCAGCGGCAGGTCGAGCAGCGAGGTGCGGCTGTGCACCAGGTGCAGCCCGTCGACGGCGAGCAGCAGCCCCGCGGTGCACCCGAGCAGCGTCGAGCCCAGGAGGCGGCGCCCGATCCGCGCGGTCAGGAAGACCATCGCGGTGCCCACCACGGCGGTGCTGAACCGCCACCCGAACGAGCTCTCCACCCCGAACAGCGCGATGCCCGCGGCGATCATCCACTTGCCCACCGGCGGGTGCACCGGGTAGTCGGCCTCGGTGGAGAACACGTCGGGGTTCCCCGCGGTGAACTGCTCGTCGGCGCCCTCGGGCCACCGCAGCTCGTAGCCGACCTGGAGCAGCGAGTACGCCTGCTTGACGTAGTAGGTCTCGTCGAAGACCAGCTGGTGCGGGCGGCCGAGGTCGACGAAGCGCAGCACCGCGGCGAGCGCGGTGACCAGCAGGGGGCCCAGCCACGACCACAGGCGGGCGGCGGCGGGGTCGAGGGCCGCGTCGACGCCGCGGCCGACCGCCCGCACGAGCCCGCGGCCCACCGGGCGGCGCGGGGCCTCGCGCTCGAGGCGGCGCGGCGGGCGCTCCAGGGTGCTCACGGCAGCACCGGCTCCGCGGAGGTGGGGGACGCCGGCCCGGTGGGCGGCCGGGCGGGTCCGGGGCGGCCGAGGGCGGCGAAGACCGCGACCACGACCAGCGCCATGCCCACCAGGGTGCCCGGTGCGAGGCGCTGCCCGGCGATGACGAGGCCGGCGAGCGCGGCGATGGCCGGCTCCAGGCTCATCATCACCCCGAAGGTCGAGGCGCCGACCGCGCGCATCGCCGACATCTCCAGCGCGTAGGGCAGCGCCGCCGAGAGCACGGCCACGGCCAGGCCGGCCAGCAGCAGGGTCGGCACGAGCAGCGCCGGGCCCGCGGTGGCCACCCCGAGCGGCACGAGCACCACGCTGGCGGCGAGCATCGCCCAGGCGAGGCCGGTGCTGCCGGCGACGAGCCCGGAGAGCCGGGTGCCGAGCACGATGTACACGCCCCAGCAGGCCCCGGCGGCCAGGGCCAGGGCGACCCCGAGCGGGTCGAGCGGGGTCACCGCCCCGCCCACGCCGAGGGCCGGCAGCACCTCGGGCCCGACCAGCACCGCCACCCCGAGCACGGCCACGCCCACCCACGCCAGGTCGCGGGCGCGGCGGGTGCCCAGCACCGCCACGGTGAGCGGCCCCAGCAGCTCCAGGGCCACCGACACCCCCAGCGGGATGCGCTCGAGGGAGAGGTAGAACAGCAGGTTCATCGTGCCCAGCACCAGGCCGAAGGCGACGACGAGCGGCCACGCCCGGCGGCTCGGCACGGCCCGCCAGGCCCGGGTGACCAGGGCGAGGAGCAGCGCCCCGAAGCCCATCCGCAGGGCCAGCAGCCCCGGCGCGCCGAGGGCGTCGAACAGGCGCGTCGCCACCGCGGAGCCGCTCTGCAGGCTCACCGCCGCGGTGACGACCAGCAGGGAGGCGCGGTAGCGGCTCACCCGGCGCCCGGGCCGGCGGTGAGGTCGGCGCGGGCCAGCCGGTCGAGGGCCTCGTGGAGCACCTCGTCGCGCTTGCAGAACGCGAACCGCACCAGCGTCGGGGCCGCGTCCTGGTCGTCCATGAACACCCGCACGGGGATCGCCACCACCCCGGCCCGGTGCGGCAGGGCCCGGCAGAACGCGACGGAGTCGTCCCAGCCCAGCCCCGCGACGTCCGCGGTGGCGAAGTACGTGCCCTCGGGCACCAGCGGGCTCAGCCCGGCCGCGGCCAGGCCCTCGACCAGCAGGTCGCGCTTGGCGCGCAGCGAGGCGGCGAAGCCGGCGTACACCTCGTCGGGCAGGGCCAGCGCCCGGGCGACGGCCGGCTGGAACGGGCCCCCGGAGACGAAGGTGAGGAACTGCTTGACCGCGCGCACCGCGGCCACCAGCGGCGCGGGCCCGTGCACCCAGCCGATCTTCCAGCCGGTGACCGAGAAGGTCTTGCCCGCCGAGCTGACGGTGAGGGTGCGCTCCGCCATCCCCGGCAGGGTCGCGATCGGCACGTGCGGGGCGTCGAAGGCCTGGTGCTCGTAGACCTCGTCGGAGAGCACCACCGCGTCGTGGCGCTGCGCCAGCTCGGCGACCAGGGCCAGCTCGGCCGGCCGCAGCACCCGGCCGGTGGGGTTGTGCGGGGTGTTGAGCAGCACCAGGGCGGTGCGGTCGGTGAACGCCGCCCGCAGGGCCGCCTCGTCGAGGGCGAACCCGTCGCCCGGGCGCAGCACGACCGTGCGGCGGGTGGCGCCGGCCAGCGCGATGGTCGCGGCGTAGGAGTCGAAGTAGGGCTCGAGCACCACCACCTCGTCACCGGCGGCGGTGAGGGCGAGCACGGTGGCGGCGATGGCCTCGGTGGCGCCGGCGGTGACCAGCACCTCGTCGGGGTGCACCTCCAGGCCGTAGAACCGGGCCTGGTGGGCCGCCACCGCCTCGCGCAGCTCCAGGACCCCTGGCCCGGGCGGGTACTGGTTGCGGCCTCCGCGGATCGCTGCGACCGCGTCCTCGAGCAGCGACGCCGGCCCGTCGGCGTCGGGGAAGCCCTGGCCGAGGTTCACCGCGCCGGTCTCCAGGGCCAGGGCGCTCATCTCCGCGAACACCGTGGTGGTGAACGGGCGCATCCTCGGGGTCAGCGCCGGCGGGGCGGTGCTCGTCGAAGCGCTCATGGCCCGGCCAGCGTAAGCGGCGCGGGCCGTCCCCGGGCCTCCGCGCTGCCGGCGCCCTGCTGACCCGCGCACTCGGAGTTCTGGCGTCAGAAAGCTGAGTGCGCCGACCGCGAGCGCGCGCCGAGCGCCTGCGTCCGCTCGCCGAGGGACGGATCCGCCCGGAGCGGCCCAGCGCCGACCCTGGGGTGGAGGTGGAGGCTCGCCCCCCTTCGCCCCGGTGCGCACCGCGCTGCGGAGCCCCGCGCGCAGGGCGCCGGGTGGGTGGGCGCACGCTGGTGCCGTGCAGCCGCGTCGCACCGAACCGCAGCCCGGCCAGGAGTCGGTGTGGGACTACCCGCGCCCCCCGGCCCTCGCCCCCTCGACCCGGCGCGTCGTCGTCCGCGCCCCCGGCGGTGGCGACGACGGCGGCCGGGTGGTGGCCGAGACCGCCGCCGCCGTGCGCGTGCTGGAGACCAGCCACCCGCCGACCTGGTACGTGCCCGCCGACGCCGTGGCGCCGGGCGCGGTGCGCCGCTCGTCCGCCCGCTCGACGGTGTGCGAGTACAAGGGCGCCGCCACCTACTGGGACGTGCTCACCCCGGACGGCGTGCTCGAGGCCGCGGCGTGGTCGTACGAGGACCCGACCCCGTCGTTCACCGGGCTCACCGGCTACCTGGCCTTCTCGCCGGCGCGCCTGGAGTGCTCGGTGGACGGCGAGCGGGTGCGCCCGCAGGAGGGCGGCTTCTACGGCGGCTGGGTGACCGACGACGTGGTGGGGCCGTTCAAGGGCGCGCCCGGCACGCTCGGCTGGTAGTCCCAGGACCGCGGGGGTACGGCCGGGGCGTGCCCGCTGCTGCTGCCCTGCCGTCCGTCGCCGGCGTCACCCACCGCACCGTCCGGGTGGGGGAGCTGGACGTCCACGTCGCCGAGGCGGGCGCCGGGGAGCCGCTGGTGCTGCTGCACGGCTGGCCCCAGCACTGGTACTGCTGGCGCGCGGTCGTCCCGCTGCTGGCCGACCGCTACCGGCTGGTGATGCCGGACCTGCGCGGGCACGGCTGGACCTCCGCGCCCGACAGCGGCTACGACAAGGAGCAGCTGGCGACCGACCTGCTGCTGCTGCTCGACGAGCTGGAGCTGCCCCGGGTCGGCCTGGTCGGCCACGACTGGGGCGGCTGGACCGGCTTCCTGGCCTGCCTGCGCGCGCCCGAGCGGTTCCGCGGCTTCCTGGCGCTGGGCATCCTGCCGCCGTTCCAGCAGCCGAGCGTCGCCAAGGCGCTGCAGGCCTGGCGGCTGGCCTACCAGGTGCCGCTCAGCACCCCGCTGCTCGGCGAGGCGCTGCTCCGCTCGACCCCGTGGGTCGTGGACGCCGTCGTCCGGGCCGGCAGCGTCCTGCCGGTCGGCGAGGTGCGCACCTACGGCGAGGTGATGCAGGACCCGGCCCGGGCCCGGGCGACCGTCCAGCTCTACCGCACCTTCCTGCTGTCGGAGAGCTGGCGGACCGGCCGCTACGCGGGCGCGCGGCTGACCGTGCCGACCCGGCTCGTCAACGGCGAGCGGGACCCCATCTCCAGCCGGGCACTGCTGGACGGCTGGCAGTCGCACGCCGACGACATGACCGTCGAGCTGCTCGACGGCGTCGGCCACTTCGTCCCGGAGGAGGCGCCCGAGGTGGTCGCGGCGCGGGCGCTCACGCTGTTCGGCTGAGCCGCCGCGCCCGTCAGCCGGTCGACCCGACCGTCGCCGGGGTGCGCACCACGGTGACCGGGCACGCCGCGTGCCGGACCATCGAGTCGCTGGTGGAGCCGAGCAGCATGCCCGCGAAGCCGCCGCGGCCGCGGCTGCCGATCACCAGGTGCGCCGCCCTCCGACTGACCTCGAGCAGCACCGGCGTGGTGTTGCCGTGCAGGACGACGGGCTGCAGCTCCACCGGCTCCTGCCCGACCGGCTGCTCGGCCGGCTCCTCGTCATCGGGCTCCGGTGCCTCCTCCGCCAGCAGCGCGGCGAGCCGGCCCTCCGCCTCGGCCTGCCAGGCCGCCTCCGACGGGGCCGTGTCCTTCGACCCGGCGGGCTGCGGGCTGTTGACGTAGTTCCACACCGACACCACGGCGAGCGGCCGGCCGAGCCCGGCGGCCAGCTGCCGTGCGAAGCGCAGCGCCTCGCGGGCGGGCTTCGAGTCGTCGACGGCGACCACCAGGGCGTCCGTGAGCAGGTCGGGCAGGGCGGGGGTCGGCATGGCGCGGAGTCTGCCAGCCGCCGGGCCTTCTACGGCGCCCGACGAGCCAGGTAGACGGTGTTGGTGGAGGTCCCGCCGGTGAGGTGGTTCGGGAAGGGCACGACGTGCGCGGACACGTCGGTGAGGACCTCGCCCAGCGCGCCGAGGAAGCCGTCGTCCGGCGCCGCGTCGGACCACAGGCCGAACACGCCGCCGGGCTGCAGCCGCTCCGCGACCCGGCGCAGCCCGGCGGGCGCGTAGAAGGGGGCCGAGCTCGGGTGCAGGTGCAGGTCGGGTGTGTGGTCGATGTCGACCAGCACGGCGGCGAACTCGGGCGGCGCGTCCGGTCCGTACGCCGCGCCCTCGGCCGTGAGCGCGAAGAAGTCACCGGCCACCAGCCGGCAGCGCGGGTCGCCGGTCAGCACCTCGGAGTCGGGCAGGAGGCCGCGCTCCTGCCAGGAGATGACCTGCGGCAGCGCCTCCACCACCGTCAGGGAGCGCACCCGCGGGTCCGCGAGCACGGCGCGGGCGGTGTAGCCGAGCCCCAGGCCGCCGACCAGGACGTCGAGCCCCGGGAGGTCCAGCTCGGCCAGGTCCAGCTCGGCCAGCGCCAGGTCGGCCAGTGCCTGCTCGGCGACCACGAACAGGCTCGACATGAGGAAGTCGTCGCCCAGCCGCACCTCGTAGACGTCGACGTCCAGGACGGGCTCGCGGCGGCGGCGCAGGCTGATCTCGCCGATCGGGGTCGACTGCCAGTCCAGCTCGGCGATGCGTGCGCTCACCGCGTCACCCTCCCACCGGGCGCACCGGCGCTCACGACGGGCGGCTCGCCGGCGCCCGCGGACAGCACCTGCTCGAGCCGGACCAGGCCGGCCGGGCAGGGGACCGCGGCCTGCACCTCGGGGGTCGCCTCGCGCAGGCCGGTGGGGGACAGCCCGAGGCTCTCCCGGAAGCGGCGCGAGAAGTGGTACTGGTCCACGTAGCCCACCGCGTGCGCGATCTCGCGCACGGACATCGAGCCGCGGGTGAGCAGCACGACGGCCCTGCGCAGCCGCACCCACTCCAGGGCGCGGGACGGCCCGAGGCCGTACTCCTGCCGGAACAGCCGGGACAGGTGCGCGACGGAGACCCCCGCGGCGCCGGCCAGCTCGTCGCGGGACAGCGGCACCAGGCCGTCGCGCTCCCACCGGCGCTGGACGTGGGTGAGCGCCCGCGCCACGGGCGGCTCGGTGCCCGGCGCCGGGTCCTCGCTCGGCACCGCTCCGCTCAGGAAGGTGGCCAGCAGGGCCGCGACCGCGAGCCGGGCCGCGACGGCCCGCGCGCCGGTCGGGGCGCCGCCGTCCGCAGTGGCGCCGAGCCAGACTAGCCGGCGGAACTGGGCCTCGAGCCCCGCCTCGGCCGGCCAGTGCCGGACCCAGGGCCAGCCGCTGGTGTCGAACC
>CADCUY010000213.1 GCA_902806005.1 uncultured Quadrisphaera sp.
GGGGGGGGCGCACCCGCAGCCGGCTCCGCAGAGCGCTGGCTCCGCTGGCGGTGTTCGCCGCTGTGCTGGTGGCGTGGTGGGCGGTCACCGCGGCCCGGCTGGTGGAGCCGCTGTTCCTGCCCGGCCCCGCGGCCGTGTGGGCCGCGTTCGTGCGCGCCAACACCTGCCACCCGGTCAGCGCCGGCGCCGCGCGCACCGTCTGCGGCGAGCAGAACTACTTCCTGTGGGAGCACCTGCTCGCCAGCCTCCAGCGGATCGGCGCGGGCGTGGCGGCGGCGGTGGTCGTGGGCGTCGCCCTGGGCTTCCTGATGGGCACCGTCCGACCGCTCGCGGTGGTGCTCGGGCCGTACGTCAGCTTCCTGCGCGCGCTGCCGCCGCTGGGCTACATCGGGCTGCTGATCGTCTGGTTCGGCATCGGCGACGCCTCGAAGGTGTGGCTGCTGTTCATCGCGGCGTTCCCGCCGGTCGCGCTGGCCACGATCGCCGGGGTCCGCGGCGTCCGCACCACCCGCATCGACGCCGCCCGCTCCCTCGGCGCCACGCGGCTGCAGGTCCTGCGGCACGTGGTCGCGCCGTCCGCGCTCCCGTCGATCATCGAGGGGGTGCGGGTCGCCGTCGGCTTCGCCTGGACCACCGTGGTCGCGGCCGAGCTGAACAACGGCATCCCCGGGATCGGGGGGCTCGCGTACATCTCCGGCACCCAGCTCCAGACGCCGCTGGTGATCGCCTGCATCATCGTCATCGGGCTGGCGGCGATCACCCTCGACGCCGTGATCACGGCCGCCGGGCGGCTCCTGGTGCCGTGGCAGGGCCGGGCGTGAGCGCCGTGACGGCGGCGCACCCGCCCTCGGGGGCGGTCGCGCTCTCCGGCGTCGGCAAGACCTACGTGACCGACAGCGGGACGTCGGTCGAGGCCGTGGCCCCGACCGACCTGAGCATCGCCCCGGGGGAGTTCGTCTGCGTGGTCGGCCCCTCGGGGTGCGGCAAGAGCACCGTGATGGACATGGTCGCCGGCTTCCTCGCCCCCACCGCGGGGCGGATCACGGTGGACGGGCGGCCGGTCACCGGGCCCGGGGCCGAACGCGGCGTCGTCTTCCAGCAGCCGAACCTCCTCCCGTGGCTGACGGTGCGGGCCAACGTCGAGCTGGGCCCGCGGCTGCGCGGGGTCCCGGCGGCGGTGCGCCGGGCTCGGGCCGAGCACTTCCTGGCCCTCGTGGGGCTGGAGCAGTTCGCCGACCGCAAGCCGTACGAGCTCTCCGGCGGCATGCAGCAGCGCTGCCAGATCGCCCGGGTGCTGACCAACGACCCGGAGATCATCCTCATGGACGAGCCCTTCGGGGCCCTGGACGCCCTCACCCGCGAGCGGATGCAGAACGAGCTGCTGGCGATCTGGCGCGAGGGGCGCAAGACCGTGCTGTTCATCACCCACGACGTGGACGAGGCCGTCTTCCTCGGCACCCGCGTGCTGGTGATGTCGGCCCGGCCGGGGCGGGTGGTCCTCGACCTGCCGGTGCAGCTGGGCGGGGGGTGGGCCGGCGCCGAGCTGCGCTCGCTGCCGCAGTTCGTGCAGCTGCGCGACCGGGTCGGCGCCGCCATCACCGCCGCCCACGACGCGCCCCCCGCCACCCCGGCGCCCTGACCGCCCGGCGCCCTGACGACCCGGTGCCCCTGACGACCCGCACGCCCCCACCCCTGAGAGGTCCCCAGTGACACGCGCTCCCCTGATCCCGGCCGCCGCCCTCGGCCTCGCGGTGCTCCTGACCGGCTGCGTGGAGGCGGGCCGCACCTCCAGCGCCGCCGCGGCCGCCGTCGAGGGGTCCGAGGCCGCCCCGTGCCCCGTGACCCCGGACGAGTCGGTCGAGGGCGAGGTGCGCCTGGGCTACCAGCTGCTGCCCTCCGGGGACCTCGTCGTCAAGGACCTGGGGGTGCTGGAGGCCTGCCTGCCGGGCGCCCGGATCACCTGGACCCAGTACGCCTCCGGCGGCGACGTCGTCCAGGCCTTCGGCGCCGGCTCCCTCGACGTCGCCACGGTCGGC
>CADCUY010000214.1 GCA_902806005.1 uncultured Quadrisphaera sp.
AACCGCGCGACGCCCGGCCCGCGGTCGACGGCCACGACCCACAGGCCGGGCCGGGGCGCGCCGCCCGGGCGCCCGACGTCCGGCTGCCCGCGGCCCGGCAGCACCAGCAGCTCGCCGCCGACGGCGTGCCGGTGCAGGTTCTCGGCGAGCTCGGTGGTCACCAGGGCCACGGTCTCGCCCTCGGCGGGGCTCAGGCCGGCCCGCGCTGCGGCGCGGGTGGCCACCGAGCGGGCCAGCGGCACCTGGGAGGCGTCCTCGACGGCCAGGCGGATCGGCGGGTCCGGTCGGGCGACCGTCATCGGCGCTGCCACATCGTCACGGTCACCGTGGTGCCCTGCCCGGCGCCGGTCCGCAGGTCGAAGCGGTCGACCAGGCGCCGCGAGCCGGTGAGCCCGAGCCCGAGCCCGCGCCCCGAGCTCCAGCCCTCGGTCAGCGCGAGGTCGACGTCGGGGATGCCCGGGCCGTCGTCGGTGAAGACCAGGCGCAGGCCGCGGCGCCCGTCGTCCTCGACGCGCTCGACGTCCATCCGGCCGCCCCCGCCGTGGATCACGGTGTTGCGCGCGAGCTCGCTGGCGGCGGTGACCAGCTTGGTCTGGGTCACCAGGTCGTACCCGGCCTCCACGGCGACCCGGCGCACCAGGTGGCGCGCGGCCACGACGTCGTGCTCGCGGGCCAGCTCGACCCCCTCGGTGGGCGCCGCGCGCTCAGGGGGTGCCGGGCCCACGCGCCGCGCCGTCCCCGACCGGGGGCAGCCCCGCACCGTCGCCTGGCCGGGTCAGGGCGCGCATGCCGTGGTCGAGGGTCAGCGCGGTGGTGACCCCCGCCAGGGGCAGGCCCAGCTCGACCAGGGTGATGGCGACCGCGGGCCGCATCCCGACCACCGCGACCCGCGCGCCGAGCACGCGGACCACGCTGGCCGTGTCGCCGATGACCTTGCTGATGAAGGAGTCCACGACCTCGAGGGCGCTGATGTCGAGCAGCACCCCGCGCACGCGCTCGCGGACCACGCGCGCCGCCACGTCGTGCTGGAAGGCCAGCGCCTCGGCGTCGTCCAGCTCGTCGCCGAGGGTGGCGACCAGGACGCCGCCGACCTCCACCATCGGCACCCGCGCCACGGGTCAGCGCCGCCGGGAGGGGCCGGAGCGGCGGGCCACCTCGTCGATGGCGGTCTCCAGCGCGTCGGCGAGCGTGGCCCGGGTGGTGATGTCGGCCAGGTCGATGCCCAGCTGCACGATGGTCTGCGCGGTCTGGGGGCGGATGCCGCTGATGATGCACTCGGCGCCCATCAGCCGGGTGGCGGTGACCGTCTTCAGCAGGTGCTGGGCGACGAGGGTGTCGAAGGTGGGCACGCCGGTGATGTCGAGGATGGCCACGGTGGCGCCCTCGTCGACGATGGACTGCAGCAGCGTCTCCATGACCACCTGGGCCCGGGCGCTGTCGAGCGTGCCGACCAGGGGGACGGCCACGATGCCCTCCCACACGCGCACCACGGGGGTGGAGAGCTCGAGCAGCTGCTGGCTCTGCCGGCTGATCACCGCCTCGCGCCCGCGCACGAAGGTCTCGAAGGTCAGCAGCGCCAGGTCGTCGACCAGCCGCCCGGCGACGGCGACCGCGGGGTCGAGGGCCCCGCCGTCGCCGGTGGTGCCGCGCAGGCCCTCCGCGAGCGCCTCGCGCAGCGACAGCACGCCGCTCGCGGTCTCGCTGGGGCTCGCGCCCGCGCGGGCGCCGTCGACCGAGACCTCGGTGAGCAGCCGGCGGAGCGGCTCGTAGGCCGTGGCCCCGCCGACGTCGAGCGAGCCCGAGGCCAGGCCCGCCGCGAGCGCCTCGAGCAGCGCGCGGCCCTGCGCGCGGGTCTGGCGCTCGTCGCCGAGCAGGCCGTGGCGGGCGCTGCCCTCCAGCTGGAGGGACGTCCACGCGGTGAGCACCTGCTCGCCCCGCTGCTCGAGCACCTCGCGCACCGCGCGGGCGCCGTCGCCCTCGGGCCTCGCCGCTGTCGTGGTCATGTCCCTCCCGGATCGCCGGCCCGCCGTCGCGG
>CADCUY010000215.1 GCA_902806005.1 uncultured Quadrisphaera sp.
GCGTGGTCACCGGCGCCGACCCCGGCGTCGAGGCCCTGGTCGCCCGCCCCGCCGCTGCGCCGGCGGAGCCCGGCGCCGGCGAGGAGGGCGAGGACGCCGACCCGGGCCCCGACGCCCCGCTCGTGGAGGCCCTCTCGGAGCTGCGGCTGGTCAAGGACGCCTTCGAGGTGGAGCGGATGCGCGAGGCCGTGGCCGCCACGGTCGCCGGCTTCGCGGAGGTCGTCCGGGCGCTGCCCGCCGCCGCCGCCCACCGCCGCGGCGAGCGCGTGGTGGAGTCCGCGTTCGAGGGCACCGCGCGGCGCGAGGGCAACGGCGTCGGCTACGAGACCATCGCCGCGGCCGGGGAGCACGCCTGCACGCTGCACTGGATCCGCAACGACGGCCCGGTGCGCCCCGGCCAGCTGGTGCTGGTCGACGCCGGGGTCGAGGTGGAGTCGCTCTACACCGCCGACGTCACCCGCACCCTGCCCGTCGACGGCACCTTCACCGACGTGCAGCGCCGGGTCTGCACCGCGGTGCTCGACGCCGCCGACGCCGCGTTCGCCGTCGCCCGGCCGGGCACGCGGTTCCGCGAGGTGCACGAGGCGGCGATGGCCGTGGTCGCCGCGCGGCTCGAGGAGTGGGGCCTGCTGCCCGTCAGCGCCGAGGAGGCGCTGACCCCCGACGGCGGGCAGCACCGGCGGTGGATGGTGCACGGCACCAGCCACCACCTGGGCCTGGACGTGCACGACTGCGCGCAGGCCAGGCGGGAGATGTACCTGGACGCCGAGCTGGTGCCGGGCATGGTCTTCACCATCGAGCCGGGCCTGTACTTCAAGGCCGACGACCTGCTCGTGCCCGCGGAGTACCGGGGCATCGGCGTGCGGATCGAGGACGACGTGCTGGTCACCGAGGACGGCTGCGAGAACCTCTCCGCGGCCCTGCCGCGCACGCCCGAGGCCCTCGAGGCGTGGATGGCCTCGCTGCGCGCCTGAGCCGCACGGCGCCAGCCGTGGTGGACGGGCCGGCCGCCGCGGGCGGGTGGCTCAGACCTGCGGCGCGTCGGGCGGCGCGGTCGTGCCGAGCGGGCGCACGCCCTCCAGCCGGGAGAGCAGCTCGCGGGCGCGGCCGCTCTCCTCGGCGCAGAGCACCGAGTAGCGGCTGGCCATGATGGCGTTCACGGAGCTGAAGTCGCGCCGGCCGCGGGTCAGCGCGTACGAGATGATCGCGAAGAGGATGCCGAACGCCGCGCCGATCAGTGCCGCGGAGACCACGATGCCGAGCAAGCCGCTCTCGGACGGCGCGAAGAGGCTGAGCAGCAGCCCGGCGAAGACCCCGAACCACACGCCCGACGCCGCCCCGGCCAGGGCCACCCGGGCGTAGGTCAGGCGCCCGGTGACGCGCTCGACGCTGCGCAGGTCGGTGCCCACGATCGCGGTGTGCTGCACGGGGAACCCCTCGTCGGAGAGGTGGTCCACCGCCCGCTGGGCCTCGAGGTAGGTGGAGTAGCTGGCGATCTCCACCCCCCGGGGCAGGCCGACGGCCGGTCCCCGACCGGGCTGGGCTCGCGTGGCCGACATGGCTAGACGGTCTCCCCGTCCGCCCCGGCCTGGCGCGCGGCCTGCTTCTCGCTGGTGGCGCCGGCGGTGGAGAGCTCGCCGGCCGAGTTCTCCAGGTGGGCGCGCACGAACCAGTGGAACTTCTCCAGCTGACCGCTCTGGTCGACGAGCAGGTCCTCGGTCACCGGGTCGATCTCCTCGGTCGCCTCGATGACCTTGCGGTGGTCGGCGATGACCCCGGCGAAGACCAGGTCGAGGGCGCCCATGTGCTCGATCGCGCCCGCGCGGCCCAGGTGGTAGTCGTTCCAGCTGCGGGAGGCCACCAGCGCCCCGGGCACGCCCACGGGCGAGCTGCCGAGGGTGGCGATGCGCTCGGCGACCTCGTCGGCCATCTCGCGGACGGCGTCGACCTGCGGGTCGAGCATCTGGTGGACGGCGATGAAGTTGGGGCCGACGACGTTCCAGTGCACGTGCTTGAGGGTCAGGTGCAGGTCGGTCAGGGCGTTGAGGCGGTCCTGCAGCATCCCGGCGACCTTCGCGCCGTCACCCTCAGCCATGCCCGGCACGGCGTAGTGGCCGGTGCCTCCGGTCTTCGCGGTGGGGGTCTCGGTCGACATGATGACCACGCTAGGCGGGAGCCCAGGGCGGCGCACCCCGGGCGACTAGCCTTCGGCCGTGGTCGCTGCTCCCCCCCGGGTCTTCGTGGCGCGCCTCGCCGGCCTGCCCGTCTTCGACCCCCTGGGCGACCCGGTGGGCCGCGTGCGCGACGTCGTCCTGCTCCCGCGCGGCGCGCGGCGCCCCCGGGCGGTGGGGCTGGTCGCGGAGGTGCCCGGCCGCCGCCGGGTGTTCGTGCCGATGACGCGGGTCACCTCGATGGGCGCCGGGCAGGTGATCACCACGGGCCTGCTGAACATGCGCCGCTTCGAGCAGCGCCCGACGGAGGTGCTCGTGCTCACCGACCTCCTCGAGCGCCAGGTGCGGCTGACCCGCCTGGAGGACGTCCCCGGCGCCGTCGGCGGCGACCCCCGGGCGGTCGTCGAGGACGTCGCCCTGGAGCCGCAGCGCACCCGCGACTGGGAGGTCACGAAGGTCTTCGTGCGCCACGGGCCGCCCGCGGGCCGGCTGCGCCGCCGCCGCGGCCCGACGTCGGTGGTCGACTTCCACGACGTCCAGGGCCTGTTCGGCGACCAGCCGGAGCAGGGCGCCGCGATGCTCGCCGCCAGCTACGGCGAGATGCGCGCGCCCGACGTCGCCGACGCCCTGCACGAGATGTCGACCAAGCGCCGGGTCGAGGTGAGCGTCGAGCTGGACGACGAGCGCCTCGCCGACGTGCTCCAGGAGCTGCCGGGCGACGACCAGGTGGAGATCCTCACCGCCCTGGGCCCCGGCCGCGCCGCGGACGTGCTCGAGGCGATGGACCCCGACGACGCCGCCGACCTGCTGGCCGAGTTCTCCGAGGACACCCGCGAGCAGCTGCTGGGCCTGATGGAGCCGGAGGAGGCCCGCGACGTGCGGCGCCTGCTGGCCTACGACGAGGACACCGCCGGCGGCCTGATGACCACCGAGCCCGTGGTGCTGCCGCCGGAGGCCACCGTGGCCCAGGCCCTGGCCACGGTGCGCCGCCCGGAGCTGCCGCCGACGCACGCGGCGGTCGTCTTCGTCTGCCGGCCCCCGACCGAGACCCCGACCGGCCGGCTGCTCGGCATGGTGCACCTGCAGCGGATGCTGCGCGAGCCCCCGCACGAGGCGATCGGCGGGCTGGTGGAGACCGACGTCGAGCCGCTGGCGGCGGACGCCGGGCTGGGCGCGGTGACGCGCCGGATGGCCACGTACAACCTCGTCTCGGTGCCGGTCACCGACGACCAGGGGCGGCTGCTGGGGGCGGTGACCGTGGACGACGTCCTCGACCACCTGCTGCCCGACGACTGGCGCGAGGCGGACAGCCGCGAGGCCGCCGGCCGGGGCCCGTCCGGGCGCAGCGCCGGCCTCGCGGCGGTGGCGCGCCTCGGCCCGGCGCGGGAGGGCAGGACCGGTGGCTGACGACCGCGAGTCGACCCGGCCGCTGGCGCGGCGCGACGCCCTGGACAGCCCGCTCGAGGCGCGCCGGCCCCTGGTGCCGCGCGCCCGGGTCGACCCCGAGCGCTTCGGGCGGATCTCCGAGGGCTTCGCCCGCTTCATGGGCACGCCCCGGTTCCTCTTCTACATGAGCTTCGTCGTCGTGGCGTGGCTGGCGTGGAACACCTTCGCGCCGCCCGAGGCGCAGTTCGACCCGCGCGCGCTGAACTACACCCTGCTCACCCTGATCCTGTCGCTGCAGGCGTCGTACGCGGCGCCGCTGATCCTGCTCGCCCAGAACCGGCAGGCCGACCGCGACCGGGTGGCCCTGGAGCAGGACCGGCAGGGCGCCGAGCGGAACCTCGCCGACACCGAGTACCTGGCGCGGGAGGTGGCCGCGCTGCGGATCGCCCTCGGCGAGGTGGCCACGCGCGACTTCGTGCGCTCGGAGCTGCGGGCGCTGCTGACCGAGCTCGACCGCGCGGACGGCGGGTCGGGGCGGGGCGGCGCGGGCGGGCAGGGGCGCGACGGGCGCGGGCGGAAGAAGAAGCGCAGCGGGGACGACGCCCGGGACGGCCTCGCGGACCCCCGTCCGGGCGAGCCCGCCGAGGCTCCGGTGGGCGGTCCGGGGCACCTGGCCGAGCCGGGCCTACAGCCCGGCGGCTGAGGTGCCGATGGTCCCCGCATGGACCGCCTCGCCCCTCCCCCCGCCGTCCCCGGGGCGCGGACCTCGCCCTTCGGCCCCTCCACCCCCCCGACCGGGCCGACGTCGCTGCGCTCGCTGCAGAAGCGGCGCCTGGGCGACGTCCTGGTCGACGCGGGGGTGCTCACCGCGCAGCAGCTGGACGACGTCCTGGCCCACCAGCAGCGGGCCACCGGCCCGCGCAAGCGGCTCGGCGAGCTGCTCGTGGAGCTGCGGCTGACCGACGAGCGCGCCCTCGCCGGGGCCCTGGCCAGCCAGCTGGGCCTGCGCGCCGTCGACCTCTCGCGCACCGTGCCCGCCCCGGACGTCGTGCGGCTGCTGCCGCAGGCCGTGGCCGAGCGCAGCCGGATCCTCGTGATCGACCGCACCGCCGCGGGGCTCGTCGTCGCGGTCGCCGACCCCACCAACGTCCTGGCCCTGGACGACGTCAAGCTGCACACCGGCGCCTCCGGCCTGGTGGTCGTGGTCTCCCCCGAGAGCCAGATCCGCGACCACCTGGCGCGGGCGTGGTCCCTCGGCGGGGTCGGCTCGGACGGCGCGGGGGTCTCGACCCTGGTCGAGGACGACGCGCTGTTCGCCGACGCCGGGCCCGAGAGCGGCGGGGCCCCCACCGCGGACGGGGCGGCCGAGGACGAGAGCACGCCCATCGTCCGGCTGGTCAACAAGATCCTCGGCGACGCCGTCAAGCTCGGCGCCTCCGACATCCACGTCGAGACCCAGCGCACCGAGCTGCGCGTGCGCTACCGGATCGACGGGGTGCTGCGCGACGTCATGACCACCTCGCGGCGCGCCGCGGGCACCGTGGTCAGCCGCCTGAAGATCATGTCGGGCCTCGACATCGCCGAGCGGCGGGTGCCCCAGGACGGCCGGGCGCGGATCACCGTGGGCGGCACGCCCGTCGACTGCCGCGTCTCGACCCTGCCGGCCCTGCACGGCGAGAAGGTCGTGATCCGGCTGCTCTCGCGCGGCGAGGACATCTCCCCGCTCGACAGCCTGGGCTTCGCCCCGGACCAGCTGGCCTCGTTCCGCCGCTCGCTGAGCGTCTCGCAGGGCCTGGTGCTCATCACGGGGCCCACCGGCTCGGGGAAGACGAACACCCTGTACTCGGCGCTGGCGGAGATCCTCACGCCGGAGAAGAACATCATCACGCTCGAGGACCCGGTGGAGGTGCAGCTGCCGGGCATCACCCAGGTGCAGGTGAACGTCAAGGCGGGGATGACCTTCCAGGCCGGGCTGCGCTCGGTGCTGCGCCAGGACCCCGACATCGTGCTGGTCGGCGAGGTGCGCGACGCCGAGACCGCCGAGCTGGCGCTGAAGGCCTCGCTCACCGGGCACCTGGTGCTGACCACGCTGCACACCAACTCCGCGGTCGCGGCGCTGACCCGGCTGGTCGACATGGGGGCGCAGCCGTTCCTGGTGGCGAGCTCGCTGACCGCCTCGATCGCGCAGCGGCTGGTGCGCAAGCCGTGCCCGACCTGCGCGGAGGCGTACTGGCCCAGCGACGAGCTGGTGGCCCTGCTCGAGCTGACCCCCGCCGACCTGCACGGCGCGACGCCGCGCAGGGGTGCGGGGTGCCCCGACTGCGGCGGCACCGGCTACCGCGGGCGCACCGCGGTGTACGAGGTGCTGGTCGTCGACGCGGCGATGCGCCAGGGGCTGGTGCGCGACGCCTCGGAGGCGTCGATCGGCGCGGCGGCCGCGGCACAGGGGATGGTGAGCCTGCGCGGCTCGGCGCTGGCCAAGGCCGCGCGCGGGGAGACCACCTACGAGGAGGCCCTGCGCATCACCTGACCGCCCTGTCTCCGGCCCCATCCCGCACTTGTGGGGGTACGTGCGCGCTACGGGCCTCCGGGCACGCACGTACCCCCACACGTGCGTGGTGGAGGACGGCGGGAGGGGGGCGGACGGCGGCGCCTAGGCTGGTGCGGTGACCCCGGCGCCGAGCGAGCAGGCCGTGCGGGCCGCGCTGGGCGCGGTGCTCGACCCCGAGATCCGCCGCCCGATCACCGAGCTCGGCATGGTCGGCGCCGTGACCACCGCCCCCGGGCTGGTCGAGGTCACCGTGCTGCTCACCACCTCCGCGTGCCCGCTGCGCGAGACCCTCACCGACGGCGTCCGCGCCGCCGTGCAGCCCGTCGCCCCCGGCGCCGAGGTGCGCGTGCACCTCGGCGTGATGGACGCCGAGCAGCGCGCCGCCCTGCGCACCCACCTGCGCGCCGGCGTGCCCGAGCGCGCCATCCCCTTCGCCCAGCCCGGCAGCCTCACCCGGGTCTACGCCGTGGCCTCCGGCAAGGGCGGGGTGGGCAAGTCGACGGTCACCGTCAACCTCGCCGTGGCCATGGCCGCCGACGGCCTCGCCGTCGGGGTGGTCGACGCCGACGTCCACGGGTTCTCCGTGCCGCGGATGATCGGCGTGACCCGCGCGCCGGTGCGCCTCGACGCGATGATCATCCCGCCGGTGGCCCACGGGGTGAAGGTGGTCTCGATGGGGCTGTTCGCCCCGCCCGGCCAGCCCGTGCTGCACCGCGGGCCGCTGCTGCACCGCGCGCTCGAGCAGTTCCTCACCGACGTGCACTTCGGCGACCTCGACGTCCTGCTCCTGGACCTGCCCCCGGGCACCGGCGACATCCCGATCAGCCTCGCCCAGCTGCTGCCGGGCGCCGAGCTCGTGGTGGTGACCACCCCGCAGCCGGCGGCCGCCGAGGTCGCCGTGCGCGCCGGGGCGCTCGCCCGCCGCACCTCCACGCCGATCGCCGGGGTGGTGGAGAACATGTCGTGGCTCGAGCTGCCCGACGGCTCGCGGATGGAGGTCTTCGGCAGCGGCGGGGGCGCCGCCGTGGCCGGGCAGCTCACCGCCAGCGGCCCGGACGGCGCCGAGCCGGTGCCGCTGCTCGCGCAGGTGCCGCTCGACCCGGCGCTGCG
>CADCUY010000216.1 GCA_902806005.1 uncultured Quadrisphaera sp.
CGAGCCCGCGGCGGCCGTGGCGGGACGGTCCCTGGCGTGGCCGCGCGGCGAGCTCGTCGGCGGGTCGGGCGGGCAGGAGGCGGGTCACCGGGCGGCGGGACCGCCGATCTCCCTGGTGCGCTCCTCGCGCAGGATGCGCAGCAGCACGGACGCCCAGGTGCGGAAGGGCCGCCAGGCCTCCGACACCTCGGCCAGGTCGCGACCGGCGCCGTAGAGCTCGCCGATCTCCTCGCGCAGCCGCCGCTCGTTCTGCGGGACGACGTCCGGGGCGTTGGCGCCGCGGACGACGACGAGCTCGGCGGCGAAGGGCCCGAGGCCCTTGACCTCCTGCACGCCGGCCAGGGCCCGGGCCGGCTCGACCGAGCGCAGGGCCGCCCCGTCCAGGCGGCCCTCCAGGGCTGCCTCGGCGACGGCGCGCAGGTACTCGACCTTGCGGCCGGGCAGGTCGAGGTCCGCCGAGCGCAGGGTCTGCGGGGCGGGGAAGGCGCCGTGCTCGCCGTACCGGTCGACCAGGTCGGCGCGCAGCCGGGCCGCCTGCACGATGCGGATGCGCTGGGCGAGCACCGCCCAGGCCGCCGCCTCGTACGGGGAGTGGAAGCCGCACGGCCGCAGCCCGGGCAGGCGGGCCTGGGCCGCGGCCAGGACGGGGTCGCGCTCGCCGACGGCCGGCCAGGCGCGCGCGTCGACGTCCAGCGACAGGAACCGGCGGGTCTGCTGCGCCGCGGCGTCCAGGTCGCCGTTCCCGGTCAGCGCCAGGTGCGCGGTGCCGCCGCGCTGGGTCACCTCGACCTCGGCCCACGACCAGTCGGCGTCGACCCGGAACACGGTGCGCAGGCTCGCGCCCTCGTCCTGGTGCTGCAGCTCCCCCGGCGCGAACCCCTCCCAGAAGGCGCGGCTGGTGGCCAGCGACCAGGGGCCGAGCACCTCGGCCGTGGCGGCGTGCCGCCTCGCGGGAGCGCCGCCCGGCGCCGACGTCGCGCTCGCACCGGCGGGGCCGGTGGGGCCGGCGGTCACGACGGCGGAGCCAGCGGGGAGGTCGCGACCAGGCGCCAGTCCGCCAGGGCGGCGAGGCGGTGGGCGTCGGCCTGCTGCGCGTAGGCGGGGCTGCCCACGATCCGCCGGAAGCCGGCGAGGCTCGGGTAGCGCACGAGGACGACGTCGTCCCAGCGCTCCGCCGGCGGGGCGACCAGCGCGGCGTGCACCTGGCCGTAGTACAGGACCTCGAGCTCGACGCCGGCCTGCGCGGCCACCGCGGCGAACGCGGGCAGGTAGCCGTCGGCGTAGGCCGCGCGACCCGACGCTCCGGCGGTGACCGGACCCCCTGCGGGAGCCGGGCTCCCGCCGTAGTCGGCGACCTCGCGGTAGCGCAGGAGGTTCACCATCACCACCGGGGAGCCCTCGGGCACCACCCGTGCCGCCGCCGCCAGAGCCTCCTCGGCCAGCCCCAGGCCGGGCTCCGCTCCGCCGGGCGCACCCCCGGTCGTCCCGCCGTCGCTCGTCCCGGTCATCTGGCGCCTCCGCTGTCTCGGCCGATCACGTGTCCGTCGACGACGATCATCGCCCCCCTCGCGTCGCACCCCGCACGAGCATCGTCGCCCCGGCAGGGCGTCGCCCGGGGTGGTCGAGGGTGGGTGCGCCGCACCCACGACAGGTGCGGCGGCGCTGCGTACCGTCATGATCATGGACCACGCCAAGATCGGCACGCTGGACGTCAGTCGCCTCGGGCTCGGCTGCATGGGGATGAGCGCCTTCTACGACGGGGCCGGCGCGGACGAGCAGGAGTCCGTCGCCACCATCCACCGCGCGCTCGACCGGGGCGTCACCCACTTCGACACCGCGGAGATCTACGGCCCGTTCACCAACGAGGTGCTGGTCGGCAGGGCGCTGGGCGCCCGGCGCGAGGAGGCCGTGCTGGCCACCAAGTTCGGGATGGTCGCCCACCACGAGGGCGAGGCCCCGGACGGCGGCACCCCGGGCACCATCGACAGCTCGCCGGCCAGCATCCGCCTGGCGGTCGAGGGCTCCCTGCGCCGGCTGGGCACGGACCACGTCGACCTGCTCTACCAGCACCGCCTCGACCCCGCCACGCCGATCGAGGAGACCGTCGGGGCGATGGCCGAGCTGGTCCAGCGGGGCCTGGTGCGCCACCTGGGCCTGTCCGAGGTCTCCGTGGCCACCGTGCGGCGGGCGCACGCGGTGCACCCGATCACCGCCGTGCAGAGCGAGTACTCGCTGTGGACGCGGGACCCCGAGCACGGGCTGCTCCAGGGCCTGCGCGAGCTCGGCGTCGGCTTCGTCGCCTACTCCCCGCTGGGCCGCGGCTTCCTCACCGGTGCGATCACCTCGCCCGCCGACCTGTCGGGCGAGGACTTCCGCTCCACCTCGCCGCGGTTCGCCCAGGAGGCCTTCGACCAGAACATGCGCATCGTCGAGGTCGTGCGGCAGGTCGCCCAGGAGGCCGGGGGCACCCCGGCCCAGGTGGCGCTGGCGTGGCTGCTCAGCCGCGGCGAGGACATCGCCCCGATCCCGGGCACCAAGCGCGTCAGCCGGCTGGAGGAGAACCTCGGCGCCGCGGACCTGCAGCTGAGCCCCGAGCAGCTCCAGCGGCTCGACGCCGTTCCCGCACCGGTCGGCGACCGCTACGGGGACGCGCACATGACCTCGATCGACCGGTGACCGAGCACACCCTCACGGCTGCGGTCGACACCGTCGCCGCGTCCTTCTCGCGCGACCGCGCGCCCGTCCTGACGGTCGACCCCGGCGACGAGGTCACCGTGCACTCCCTCGACGTGCTCGGGCACCTCGAGCGGTTCGGCAGCGGCGGCGCCCAGGGCGTGCCCCGGCTGCTCGGCGCCGGGTCGGGCCTGTCGGTCTGCGGGCCGATCGAGGTCCGCGGCGCGGAGCCGGGCGCGATGCTCGCCGTGCACCTGGTCGCGCTGGAGCCGGACGACTTCGGCTGGACCATGGCGTCCTGGCAGCACTCCGAGCTGGAGCGGCGGCTGGGGGTCGAGGCGCCGGAGACGACCTGGCTGACCTGGGACCTGGACGTCGCCGCGGGCCGGGCGCGCTCGGCGGTCGGACCGTCGGTGGAGCTCAGCCCGTTCCTCGGCGTCATCGGCCTGTCGCCCGCCGAGCCCGGGGAGCACTCGGTGGTCCCCCCGCACGCGGCGGGCGGCAACCTGGACTGCCGGGCCCTGGTCGCCGGCTCGACGCTGTACCTGCCGGTGCAGGTGCCGGGAGCCATGCTCCACGTCGGCGACGGCCACGGCGCCCAGGGCGACGGCGAGGTCTCCGGGACGGCCGTCGAGTGCGCCATGCGCTCCACCCTCACCGTGGACGTCGTCACCGACCGGCCCGTGCCCACCCTGCACGCCGAGACGCCCTCCGGTCGGATCACCTTCGGCCTCTCACCCGACCTGAACGAGGCCGCGGCCCAGGCGCTGGAGGCGATGCTGACCTGGATCCAGGCCGAGCACGACGTCACCCGCCCGACCGCCCTGGCCCTGGCCAGCGCCTGCGTCGACCTGCGGGTCACCCAGATCGCCACCCCGGTCTGGGGGGTGCACGCGGTGCTGCCCCCCGGGGCGCTGGACTGACCCCCTTCCACCAGGCCGACGCCACACCTCCAGAGGAGCACCCGCGGTGCAGTCCGTCCACAGCGATCCCGAGGCCACCCGTCAGCCCCCGGACGTCACGACCGGGGTCGTCTTCAGCGAGACGCTCGCGCGGACCGAGGCCCCTGACCTGATCGTCAACCGGACCCACTTCACGCCCGGGGCCCGCACGAGCTGGCACCACCACCCGCGCGGACAGGTCCTCGTCGTCGAGTCCGGGGTGGCGCTCGTCCAGGAGCGGGGCGGGGCGGTGCTGCGGCTGCGCGCCGGCCAGACCGTCTCGTGCCGCCCCGGGGTCGAGCACTGGCACGGCGCAGGTCCCGGGCACACGTTGACCCAGCTGGCCGTCACCCCCTGCGACGACCAGGGGGCCTACGCGGTCTGGGGGCCGCAGGTCAGCGACGAGGACTACGGCGCGGCGTCGAGGGAGCAGGGGGCGCCCTGACGCGGGACCCCGACCTGTGCGGTGGTTACTCGAAGGTGCCTGGTTGTCGGAAGTGACTGCGCAGCACAGCATGGTCGCCGCAGGACCGGGCGGGGCCGCGACACGAGGCCCCTCGAGCACAGGAGGAACGACGATGCGCGCAGTGGTGATCCACGCCTACGGCGACGAGGACGTGCTGGCGGTCGAGGAGGTGCCCGTGCCCGAGCCCGGTGACGGCCAGGTCCGCCTCCGCGTCGCGGGGGCCGCGGTCAACCGCACCGACCTGAACCTGAGGGCGGGCCTGTACCCGGGGTCCGTGCCGGACGGGGTGGGCGCCACCTTCGGCATGGACGTCTCCGGCACCGTCGACGCCGTCGGAGCCGGGGTCAGCGACCTCGCCGTCGGTGACGCCGTGGTCGCCTTCGCCGGCCCACCCGCCACGCCCGCCGCGCAGGCCGAGTACGTCGTGCTCGGCGCCTCGGCGGTCGCCCCCGCGCCGAGCGCCGTACCGCTGGTCCAGGCCTCCGTGCTGCCCCTGAACGGCCTCACCACGGTCCAGGCCCTGGAGGGCGCCGACCTCGCCCCGGGCTCGAGGGTCGTCGTCACCGGCGCCGCCGGCGGGCTCGGCCTCTTCATCGTCCAGCTGGCGAAGCTGGCTGGGCACACGGTGGTCGCCTGGGTGAGGCCGGGCACCGACCCGCAGCCCCTGGAGGACCTCGGCGCGGACGAGGTGGTCACCGAGCGCGCCGCCCTGGCCGAGGCCTCCGCCGCCGCCGTCCTCGACGCCGGCCGCCTCGCCGACGAGACCGTCGCGGTGATCGCGGACGGTGGCGTGTACGTCACCTTCCGCCCCGACGAGGACCAGCCCGAGCTCCCCCGCGGCATCCGCCGGTTCGACTCCTGGGTGAGCAACGACGGCGCCCAGCTGCGCCGCCTCGTCGAGCAGGTGGACGCCGGGGACCTGCGGCTGCCTCCCGCGACCGAGCTCCCCCTGGAGCGGGTGGCCGACGCGCAGCGCACGGTCGCCGCCGGCGGCGTCCGGGCACGCCCCGTGCTCGTGCCCTGACCGCGGTGGCAGCGCACCGGTCGTCGTCCGGCGCGGGCGACTACCGTCGGGTGACCGGCGAGGTGCGTCGGACGGCGGAGGAGGACCGGTGACCGACCTGCTGCACGGCTCGCGCGAGGTGACGCTCTTCGACGTCTACGCCGCGGACTGCCCCGCCCGCGACCTGCTCTCCCTCGCGACCGGCCGGTGGGCGGTGCTGGTGGTCGGCGCCCTCCAGGACGGCCCGCTGCGCTTCGGAGCGCTGCGGCGCCGCCTGGAGGGGATCAGCGCCAAGGTCCTCACCGAGAAGCTGCGGGAGATGGAGGACGGGGGCCTGCTGGACCGCCGCGTCGACGACCGGCCCCTCGCGGTGCACTACGAGCTCACCCCCCTGGGGCGCGGTCTCGTCGAGCCGCTGGCCGCCCTGCGGGCCTGGGCCGAGACCTCCTGCGACGGGGCTCGCGACCGCACGGGCGGGGCGACCGCCACCGGGGGGTGACGACGGCCCGGCCGGTCCGGGGCCGGACGGCGCGCGGGGTCCTCAGCGCACCGGTGGCCGGGCCGGTCGGTCCGCGCCGTGGCGGTCGCCGTGGTCGTCGAGGTAGGTGCGGTTGACCGCGATCAGGTCGTCGAGCGCGGCCCGGGCGGCGGCGAGGGCCCCGATGGCGGAGGAGAGCCTGTCCCGCTCGCGGTCCATGGTCGTCGCGGCCCGCCGTGCCGTGAGCACGGTGGGCTGCGCCATGCACGGGACCAGCTCGGCGATGGTGGCACTGGACAGGCCCGCGGCCAGGAAGGCCCGGATGAGCTCCACCCGCCGGACGTGGTCGTCGACGTAGTGCCGCTGGCCGCTGGCGGCCCGAGCGCTGACCAGCAGGCCCTGGTCCTCGTAGTAGCGCAGCGACCGGCGGCTGGCGCCCGTGCGGTGGGACAGCTCCCCGATGCGCATCCGGACTCCCCCCGTGGTGTCGGTCACACCGACTTGACCCTCACACGCGTGTGAGGGGGCAGCGTAGCTGGCACGGCCGCGGACGCGGCCAGCGCGACCGGGTGCTGCGAGCGCCCACCACCGGAGGAGAGAAGTCCGTGATCAAGTTCGTCTACCTGATCAACCGCGTCGAGGGCATGAGCGTCGAGCAGTTCGTCGAGCACCACCGCGAGCACCACGCCCCGCTGCTCACCTCCATCCCCGAGGCGCAGCAGTACGTCAGGAGGTACGCGGTGTCCCACCCGGTGCCGGCCGCCAGCTACCCCGCCCCCGCCTACGACGGCGTGACCGAGATCTGGTTCGAGACCTGGGAGGACCACGACGCCTTCTTCGCCTCGGAGAACTACCGGGAGGTCGTCCACCCCGACGAGGCCACCTTCATCGACCTCGCCTCCGTCGCCACGGTCGTCACCGACGAGAGGATCGTCATCTCCTAGCGGCCCTGCTGGCGCACGAGGTCGGAGGCCGTCCGCGGCCCCGGCCTCGTGCGCCGCCGCCCGCGCCGCTCACGGCGCCTCCAGGACCAGGATCCTCCCGCCGGCCCGCTCGAGGCGGGCGAGGTAGGCGGTGGGGTCGAGCAGCTGGTACGGGAAGTACAGCCCGGCCGGGACCGCCGGACCGCCGTCGAGCCCGAGGAGGCGTTCGAGGACCATCGCGACCCCGAGCCCCGTCAGCGGCAGCTGCCCCTGCGGGTGGACGACGGCGCGACGGACGCGCAGCGGACGGCCCGCGCGGTCCTCGCCGGCGAGCTCGAGGAGGATCTCGGTCGACGCCGGCCCGCCCGCACGGCGGGTGGAGCTGACCCCGGTGGCGAGGTCGAACCGGACGTTCGGCGCACCGGTCGCGGTCGCGAGGCCCAGGACGTCGTGGGGCGAGAAGGCGGAGGCCGCCACCGCGGTGCCGTCGACGGCGCGGACGACCCCCTCGGCGTCGTCGCCGGTGCGCCACACGAAGGCGCCGTCCCGGCGGGCGAGCGCAGGAGGGGGGACCGCCGTGACCCGCTCGAGGTCGGCGACCTGCGCCGGGCCGCCGACGTCCTCGTCGTCGAGCAGCGCGCCGATCGTGATGTCGTGGACCCGGCCGAACTCCCCGGCGAGCGCGAGCGCGGGGACCGTCGTGGCGCCCACGAGCCACTCCGTGCCCAGGACCACCGGCGCGGCACCCGGCCGGTGCGCGTAGGCCGCCACCTCGGGTCCGATCTCGTGGAGGCCCGGGGCGATGCTGACGTGCGGCACGCCGCGGGCCTGGGCGAAGCGCAGCGCCGCGACCCCGTCGTCCCTCAGGAGGACGGCCACGGCGCTGACCGGGCGGCCGCCGAGCCCGAGGTCGTCGGCCGCCAGGTCGACCACCACGCCCTCTGCGTTCCCGACCTCGGCCGCGGCTCCGTCCGCCCTGGCGAGGTCGCGTCCGCCGATCAGCAGCGGCGCGTCGGGGTGGGCGGCGCGCAGCAGCTGCGCCGTCCAGCGACCGACGGCCCCGGAGCCGCCGACCAGCAGGACGGGGCCGGGCGGCACCGCTCGTCGTCCCCGGGGGGTCAGGACCGCGTCATCGCCCATGCCGACCAGTCAACGCCACGGGCGCTGACCGGTCGGCACGGGCGCGGCGCGCGACCACCCGGGCGCCGCGCCCGACCGGAACGGCGCGGCTCAGGCCCGGGCGGCGTCGAGCACGAGGAACGTGGCCGTCCCGTCCTTGCCGACGCCGTCGAGCGCGGCCCAGCCGCCCCCGGGGACCAGCACGACGTTCTCGGGGTAGAGCTTGCCGAGCAGCGCGAGGACGAGCGCGGGGTCGCCCCCGGCGCTGACCGCCCAGGTGCCGGCGGGCGCCCACACCAGGCCGGGCGCGGCGAGGACGGCGCGGGCGTCCAGCACCTGCA
Source organism: uncultured Quadrisphaera sp. (assembly GCA_902806005.1). Lineage (GTDB taxonomy): Bacteria > Actinomycetota > Actinomycetes > Actinomycetales > Quadrisphaeraceae > CADCUY01. The sequence continues at coordinate 7,945 of CADCUY010000216.1, forward strand.
CGCCCTCGTCACCCGCAGTGCGGTCGCCCGCCGCGGCGCGGTAGGCGTAGCGGTGCCCTCGCACCGCCTGCCCGAGGTCGACCGCCGCACCGGCGGCCGGGCGCAGGCCGACCGTGCACGTGCCGGGCTCGGCGGCCGGTGTCGGCACCAGCGCGAAGGACCCGCCCTCGGCGGTGCTGCCCGCCTGGTCGACAGCGGCACCCGAGGGCGACGCCAGCTCCGCTGCCGGGGTGCGCGCAGCGGCGTAGTAGTCGCCCAGGGCGGGAACCGCCGTGGTCGTGCCGTCCGGTCGCGGCAGGGCGAGGGCGCCCGGGGCGTGCCAGGTCAGCAGCCGGGAGGAGGCCTCCAGCGGGTCGGCGCCCACCACGGCCGGCAGGACCGTGCCGTGCGGTGAGGTGAACCCGTAGCCCTGCGGTCCGCTCCGCCCCTCGACCGCCCGGCGGGCGAGGTCGACGACGGCGGTGGCGCGCACCTGGCGCACCATCAGCTCGACGCTGAAGGCCTCCCGGGCCCCGTCGAGGTGGCGCAGCCCCGTCCCGTCACCCGCGCCGACCAGCACCGGCACCTCCTGCCAGTTGGTGAAGGGCACGAGCGCGTCGCGCAGCAGCACCACCTGGTGGAGGAACTCGTTGAACCCCTGCATGGCCTCCGGGCCCCCGCGGGTGCCCATCAGGAGGCGCTGCACCGCCGGGGTCCACGGGTGGCCGTCGCAGCGGCTGCGGGTGGGCGCCGGCTGCCCGTGCTCGCCGGCGCTGCCGGCGAGCTCGGCCACGACCCAGCCCACGAGGTGCTCGGAGATGGTGGCGACCTGCGCGCCCACCTCCCGGCGGGCGGCCACGGCGCCGGAGACGGCGTCCAGGGGCAGGGCGCTCTCGGGGCCGTCGGTGGCCAGGGTGGCCCGCAGGTTGTCGAGGAGGTCGTCGGCACCGGCCCCCCCGGTCCAGTGCAGGACGTCGCGCAGCAGCAGGGTGAGCGACCGGACGACGTCGCGGGCGACGAGGCGCTCGCGACCCTCGAAGTCGTGCCAGCGCGGTGCGGTCGGGGTCTCGGTGCGCAGTGCGGTGCTCATGGTGCCGTCCTCCAGGCGTCGGGTGGCCCCACCGTAGGACCGTCTGGTTGTGAAAAGCAACTAGGCGATGGTGTCGTACCATCGAGACCGGGTGACGGCGCGGAGCCGGGTGCCCCTGAGCTGGCCGAGGAGGTGCCGTCGTGGCGACGACCCGGACGTACCAGGACGCGTGCGGGGTCGCGCGGGCCCTCGACGTCGTCGGCGAGCGGTGGGCGCTGGTGGTCGTGCGAGAGCTGCTGGTGGGGCCGCAGCGCTTCTCCGACCTGCGCCGCTCCCTGCCGCTGGTGAGCTCGAACATGCTCACCGACCGCCTGCGCGAGCTGCAGGAGCACGGCGTGCTGCGGCGCCGCACCCTGCCGCCGCCGGCCGGCTCGGTCGTCTACGAGCTCACCGGCCTCGGTCGCGACCTCGAGCCGGTGCTCGTGGCCCTCGGGGCCTGGGGCGCCCGCTTCCCCCGCCCGGCCGCTCCGGTCCGCCCCACCGCCGCGTCCGTGCTCCTCGCCCTGCGCGAGGCGGCGCGCCCCGCACCGGGAGGGCCGCCCGTCACCTGCCGCGTCGACCTCGACGGCCGCGTGTGGACGGTGCGCACCCGCGACGGCGCGGTGGAGGTCGTCGAGGGGGCGCCCGCCGCCGGGGACGTCCAGCTGCGCACCGACCCGCCGACGCTCGACCGGCTGATCCAGGAGCCCAGCGCCCTCGACGCCGAGGTGGCGGCCGGTGCGGCGGTGGTGACCGGCGACGCGGCGGCCCTGCGCCGCCTCCTCGGCACGGCGGCCACCGCCGGTCCGAGGGGCGCGAACGCTCAGCTCGAGCGGGTCACGAGCGCTCGCGTGCGCCTGTAGCCGGCGATCTGGCTGATCCGGGCCGTCCGGCGTCCGCGAGGGCTCCGAGCGCCGCCTCTCCCGGGGAGTCGTGCGCGGCCGTGTAGATGACGATCCGGGTGTCGCCGTCCGCAGCGCTCAGGACGTCGCAGTCGAACCACAGCTCTCCCAGCTCCGGGTGGGTGAGCCGTTTCGGCTCGGTGGCGAAGTGCTGGGCGCGTCCTTCCGCCCAGGTCGCGGCGAAGGCGGCGTCGTGTGCGAGGAGGTCCTGGAGCATGGCCTGCATGCCGCGGTCGGCGGGGTAGCGCGCCGCCGAGACGCGCAGGTCCGCCACGAGGGAGCGGCGCAGCCGGTCGCGGTACTCGAGCGCCTCCCGCTCCACGTGCTCACCGGCGAACACCTCGTGGACCAGGTTGTAGCCCGGCCGGCTCGGCAGGTCGCCGCGCAGCCACCGCCACGGCTCGTTGGCGGCGAGCAGCGTCCACGTCGCGTCGTACGCCGCCACCGGAGTCCGGGGCAGCCGGTCGATGAGGCGGTGCACCCCGGGAGCGAGGTGCCGGGGCACCTCCAGGTCGCTCGGCCCGGCGTGTCCCGCGAGCTGGTGCAGGAGCTCGACCTCCAGGCGCGGGAGCCGCAGGGAGCGCCCCAGGGCGGCGACGACCTCGGGCGACGGGTTGCTCGCGCCGCCCTGCTCCAGGCGGGTGAGGTACTCGACCGAGACCCCGGAGAACGCGGCCAGCTCCTCGCGGCGCAGCCCCTGGACCCGCCGCCGCGACCCGCGGGGCAGCCCGAGCTCCTCGGGCTGGGTGCGCTCCCGCCACCTCCGCAGCCGCGGGCCGAAGCCGTCCACCGGATCCGTCACCACCACCGCGACGATAGCGGCGGCAGCGCTCGGTGCCTGGCCCTGCGAGTGCTACCACCGGGCGGCGCTGGGAAGGAGCCCTCCTCCGTGCCACCGTCCAGGAGCCGCGGCACCGCGGCGACGACCACGAGCCCGGGAGGCCCCATGGCTGAGCAGCACGACGCGGCGATCGCGATCACGGAGGCGTACTTCGAGCACTGGACCCGCGGTGACAGCGCAGCGTCACGGACGCTCCTCACCGACGACGCCAGCATCACCCTCCCGATGTCGGGCGACGGCTCGCCCGAGCCGGGCTTCGTGTTCGCGGGCGTCGACGCCGCCGTCGGCTACCTGCAGCACTCCCACGGCACGTTCGTCTCGCTCGACTTCCACGACGTGGAGCGGATCGTCTCCGAGGACGCGCGCCACGTGCACGTCCACGCTCGGGGCGACATGGTCGTGAAGGCCGACGGGCGCCCCTACCGGAACGTCTACGTCTTCCGCTTCGACCTGCGCGACGGCAGGATCTACCACGTCGAGGAGGTCACCAACCCCGTCACCTGGGCGAACCTCGGCCTCGCCACCTGAGCCCGAGCACCGCCGGCCCGGCCGGGCCGGTCTCCCCCCGGCACCGGAAGAGGTACCCCGTGAGCACCCGTCCCCCTCCGCCGGCCTGCCCGTCCAGCGGGATCGACCTGTGGTCCGACAGCGTCCTCGCCGACCCGTACCCGACCTACGCGCAGCTGCGCGAGCTCGGCGCGGTGGTCCGGCTGGAGCGCCACGGCCTGTACGCGCTGACGCGCTACGAGGCCGTCCGGGCGGCGCTGACCGACTGGCAGACCTTCTCCTCCGCCGCCGGGAACTGCGTGGAGCCCGCTGCCAACGCCCAGCAGGGCGCGAGCATCCTCAGCACGGACCCCCCGGCCCACGCCGAGCACCGGCGGACGCTGGCCGCTCAGCTCTCGGCGCGGTCCCTGGCCGCCGAGGCCACCTGGATCGAGCGGACGGCGCGCGCGAGCGCCGACCGGGTCGCCGGGCGCGCCTCCTTCGACGTCGTCGCCGACCTGGCGCGGCCCTACGCCCTCGCCGTGCTCGGCGACCTGGTGGGCCTCGGGGACGGCGACCGCGAGCCGCTCCCCGCGTGGAGCGAGCGGGCGTTCAACGCCTTCGGCCCGGCGGGCGAGCGCTTCACCGGGGCGCTGCCGGCCGTGGCCGACCTCATGGGCCACGCCGCGGCGATGGCCGAGCCCGGGCGGACGTGCCCGGGCACCAGGGGGGCCGAGCTGGTCGAGGGCGGCCGGGCGATGGAGATCGTCAACTACACCTGGCCGGGTCTGGCCACCACGATCGACGCCATCGCCTCCGCCGTCCACCTGTTCGCCCGGCACCCGGAGCAGTGGGACCTGGTGCGCGGCGACCCGTCGCTGGTCCCGAGCGCCTTCGAGGAGGTGCTGCGCCTGCACGCCCCCATCCACTGCTTCACGCGCCTGACCACGGCGCCGGCGCTGGTCGAGGGGGTCGAGGTGCCCGCCGGGTCCCGCGTGCTGGTCCTGTACGGCAGCGCCAACCGCGACGAGCGCCGCTACCCCGAGCCGGACCGCTTCGACGTCACCCGCGACCCGACCGACCACCTCGCCTTCGGCCGCGGCGTCCACCTGTGCCCGGGGATGAACCTCGCCCGGCTGGAGGCCCACGCGCTCCTCACCGCCCTCGCGGAGCGGGTGGAGGGGTTCGCCCCCGTCGGGGAGGCCGAGTGGATGCCGAACAGCGTCCTGCACGGGCTGCGCACCGCCACGGTCACGCCGACCCCCGCGGCGTAGGGCTGCCGACGGGCCCGGTGGGCGCGGGATCACCGGGCGGTGTAGCCGCCGTCCACGGCCAGCACGGCGCCGGTCACGAAGCTGGCGCGGTCGGAGGCCAGGAACAGGACGGCCTCGGCGACCTCGTGCGGGTCGGCGATCCGTCCGAGCGGGTGGGCGGAGCCGAAGGTCCGCAGGTACTCCTGGCCGTCGGGGCGGATGCCGTCGAGGAAGCCGGTGTCGATGACGCCGGCCGTGACCGCGTTGCACCGGACGGACACCGGGGCCCCCTCGAGCGCCAGCACCTTCATCAGCTGCCCGACGGCCCCCTTGGAGGCGGCGTAGGCCGCGACCAGCGGCTGGCCGACGGTCGCCACGATGGAGGAGACCATGACGATCGACCCGCCGCCGTGGGCCGCCATGTGGCGGAGGGCCTCGCGGGACTGGACGAAGGCGCCTCCCGCGTTGACGCGCAGGACGCGCTCCCAGTCCGCGTCGGTGGTGTCGGTGACGGGCTGGTTCAGCGTCAGCCCGGCGTTGTTGACCAGCACGTCCAGCCGGCCGAAGCGGCTCGTCGCCGTCCGGACCGCGTCGGCGGCGACCGAGGAGTCGGCCACGTCGCCGACCACCGTCGCGACGCGGTCGCCGGCGTGCCGGCCGACGGCGGGGTCGAGGTCCTGGGCGACCACGCGCGCGCCGCGGGCCAGGAGCAGCTCGACCAGGGCGCTGCCGACGCCGCCGGCCGCTCCGGTGACGACCGCGACGCGGCCCTCGAGCTCCCCGTCCGGTCGGGGGTCAGGGGCGGTGGGCTGGTGCTGTCCGGGGGTGGTCATGGCGCGCTCCTCGCGGGTCGGGTCGGGTCGGGTCGGTAGGTGGGTCGGTGGGTGCCGTGGAGGCGTCAGCCGGGCTGCGCCGCCCGGGCGGGCCGGCCCAGGGCGGCGGCGGCCGCGGCGGACGCGGCGCTGGCCACGACCACGGTCAGCAGGGCGGGTGCGGACGACGCGAGGCCGGTGCCGGCGGCGAGCACGGCGGTGACCGCGGCGAGCCCGACGGCACCGCCGATCTGCATGGCGGTGTTGAACAGGGACGCCGCCAGGCCGGCGCGCTCGGCCGGGACCTCGCTCAGGGCCGCGAGGTTCAGCGGCGCGAAGCTGAGGGAGATCCCGAGGCCGAGGGCGAGCATGACGGGGAGCACGACGGCGAGGAAGGTGCTCGAGCCGTCGAACCGCAGGAAGAGCAGGTAGCCGGCGGTGAGCACGACCGCGCCCGCGGTGGCGAACCACCGAGGGCCCCAGCGGCCGGCGAGCCGCCCGGCCGTGGTCGCGAGCAGCCCGTTGACCAGCCCGATCGGCGCGAACGCGAGGCCGGTCATCAGCGGCGACCAGCCCAGCTCGCGCTGCAGCCCGAGGGTCGCCAGGAAGGCGAAGCCCGTGTACGCGGCCCACAGCAGCGCGATGGCCAGCGAGCTCGTGACCGTGCTGCGGCGGCGCAGGAAGTCGAGCGGGAGCAGGGGCTCCGCGGTGCGCGCCTCGTGCCCGAGGAACGCGGTCAGCAGGAGCAGCGAGCCCGCCCCGGCCGCGAGCGTCGCACCGGAGGTCCACCCCCAGGAGGGCGCCTGCGTGAGGCCGAGGACCAGGGCGCAGAACGCCCCGGTGACCAGCAGCGCCCCGAGCGCGTCCAGGGGCTGGCGGCGCTCGGCCGGGGTGTCGGCCGGGATCAGGCGCGGGGCGAGCAGCAGGACCGCGAGCGCGATGGGCAGCGGGAGCGCGAAGGCCAGGCGCCACGACACCTCCGTCGCGAGACCGCCGAGGACCAGGCCGCCGACGAAGCCGACGGCGCCCGCGAGCGCGTAGGCCCCGATCGCGCGGCCCCGGCGCTCGCCCTCGGGCCACAGCGTGGTGATCAGCGACAGCGCGGCGGGCGCGAGGAAGCCGGCGGCGACGCCCTTGACGAACCGGCTGGCGATGAGCACGCCGCCCGACGGGGCGAACGTCGCCACGAGGGTGCCGACGGCGAAGACGGCGACGGAGGCCAGGAAGACCCGGCGGCGCCCCAGGACGTCGGCGGCGCGCCCCCCGAGGAGCAGGAACCCGCCGTAGCCCAGCAGGTACGCCGAGACCACCCACGCGAGGGCCCCGGGACCCATCGCCAGGTCGGTGCCCACGTCGGGGAGGGCGACCGTCACGTCCGAGAGGTCGATGGCGTCCATGAAGTGGGCCCCGCACAGGAGCACCAGCAGGCGCGTCGAGGCGGCGCCGGTGCCGGTGGGTGGCTGGAGGCGGGGGGCTGCAGCGGTCACGGCTCGACCCTGGTGCCCGCCGCCGGCGGGTGGCAGAGCGAGCCGTACCCGGGTGCGGGGCACCCAGGTGCGGCGCACCCGGGCGCGCGCCTCGTGGCGCCGCTACGGTCGACGCGTGGCGGACAGCCGGCTGGGTGAGTTCCTGAGCGCGCGGCGCGCGGCCGCCGACGCCGGGGCGTCCGGCCTGCCCACCACGGGCACCCGGCGGGTCGCCGGCCTGCGGCGCGAGGAGGTCGCCGTCCTCGCGGGCCTGAGCGCCGACTACTACGCCCGGCTGGAGCAGGGCCGCGAGCGCCACCCCTCACCGCAGGTCCTCGAGGCGCTGACCCGCGCGTACGACCTGGACCCCGACGCGCGCGAGCACCTGTTCCGGCTCGCGGGCACGGCCGCCCCCGCCCTGCGGCCGGCCCAGCGGGCGCAGGTCAGCGCGGAGCTGCTGCAGACGCTCGACCAGTGGTCGGGCATGCCGGCGCTGGTGATCGACGGCAGCCTGGACGTGCTGGCGCGCAACGCGCTCGCCGCGGCGATGCACAGCGGCTTCGCGCTGGACGACAACCTCGCGCGGATGGCCTTCCTGGACCCGGAGGGCCGCCGCTACTACGTCGACTGGGAGCGGGCCTGCGCCTCGGCCGCCGGGCACCTGCGCCTGTCGGTGGGCCGCGACCCCGACGACGAGCGCCTCGGGGAGCTGGTGGCGGAGCTGCTCGCCGGGAGCGGGCTGTTCCGCGAGCTGTGGGGCCGGCACGAGCCGCGGGGCAAGTCGCGCGAGGCGAAGCGGTTCCACCACCCGCAGGTCGGGCCGCTCACCCTGGAGCACCAGTCGTTCGACGTGCGCGGCGCCCCCGGCCAGCAGCTCGTGATCTACCCCGCCGAGCCCGGCTCGCCCAGCGAGGGCGCCCTCCGGCTGCTCGGCTCGCTCGCCGTCGACCCCGCCGCTGCGACGCCCCGCCCCGCAGGAGGGCACCGGTGAGGATCGACGGGACCGCGTGCCTGGTCACCGGTGGCCGGTCCGGCGCGGGAGCCGCCCTGGTCGCCGGGCTGCCCGCCGTCCGGACGTCCTGACCCCTCCGGCGAGGCCCACCGGGGCCCGGGTCGGCCCGCTCGGGCTCCCGCCGGGCGGCCGACGTCACCGGGACGGAGCGGACCGCTGTCGGGCCAGGTACCGGTAGCCGGCGTCGAGCTGCCGCCGCGGCCAGACGTGCTCCCGCTTGGCGGCCACCTCCTCGGCGTCGGAGGACGACCGCACCCGGCCCGCGGCCGCCGCGAGCAGCATCACCCGGCACGCCGAGGTGAGGAGCACGGCGTGCATCACCGCCTCGGCCTCGTCGCCGCCGACGGCCAGCAGGCCGTGCCGGGGCATCAGGCACGCCGGTGCCGAGGCCAGCGCCGCGGCCAGCCGGTCGCCGCGGGCGCGGTCGGCCACCAGGTCGCCCGACAGCGGCGAGCGGGGCAGCTGGGGGTGCACGAACGGCACGCCGTCGTGCGAGAGGGCCTGCAGCGGCACGTCGAGGGCGCTGAAGGCGTTGACGACCTCGGGGTGGGTGTGGACCGAGGCCGAGACGTCGGGGCGCGCACGGAGGACCGAGAGGTGGATGTGGCTCTCGATGTGGGGCTGCCCCTCGCCGGCGACCCGCTCGCCCTCCCAGCCCACGAGCAGGACGCGCGCGGCGTCGACCTCGTCCAGGCCCCACCCGGAGGCCTTCATCCAGGCCCCGCGGCCGTCGGGGTCGCGGACGGCGACGTGACCCCACACGAGGTCCTGCTGGCCCGCCGCCGCCAGGGCGCGCGAGGCCTCGACGACCCGGGCCGCAGGGCCGGTGCCGCCGGCTCCGGGGTCGCTCACGCGGTCACCGGTGCCGGGTGGTCCGCGCGGTGGGCCCCGGTCCCGCCGGGGCTCCGCGTCGTGCTGCCGGTGGTGGAGGGGAGGGCGTCGGAGCGATCGGTGGCCCGTCCCACGGCGGTGGCCCCTCTGGCGCCGGCGGTCACGCGGCGCGCGGGTTGACGACCGCCATCCACAGCGGCTCCGACCGGTCGGTCAGGAGCGCCCTGGCGGCGTTCGCCTCGATGAGCGGGAAGCGGTGGGTGATCAGCCGGGCGTACCGGTCGGGGTCCCTGGCCATCACGCGCAGCGCGTCGAGGGCGTCCGCGCGGGTGCACCCGCGGGTGCCCACCACGGTGGTGCAGCTGACCGACAGGGCGATCAGGGGGATCGACAGGGGCCGCGGCAGCATGCCCATGGTCACGATGCGCCCGCCCAGGCGGAGCGCGCCGAACAGCTTGGCCAGGCCGTCACCCTCGGGGTAGTAGTCGATCACCGCGTGCGCCCCCTGCGGCGCGATCGCGCGCACCCGGCCGACGACGGACCCGGCCGTGTCGGTGTCGGCGATCACGACGGTGGCGATCCGCTCCGGGTCCAGGGCCCGCACGGCCTCCAGCCGCTCCTCGCTGCGCCCGGTGACGATGACCCGGGCGACGCCGAACTCCGGCGCGAGGCACGCCGTCGCCGTGCCCATCGTGCCCGTGGCCGCGGTCACCACGAGCGTCGCCGCCGGCGGGAGGGCGGCGAGCTTGAGCGCCCGGACGGCGTTCGCGACGTCGTGGACCTTGGCGCCCAGGTCGAAGGACACCGCGTCGGGCAGGTCGTCGAGGTGGGTCTGCGGGACCACGACGAGCTCGGCGAGCCCGCCGTCGTGGTACCGGCGGTACAGCGGCATGGCGTCCGGGCCGAAGACCGTGTGGCCGATCATCGAGTGGGCGCTGCACATCATCTCCCGGTCGGAGACGCAGTACTCGCAGCGGCCGCACCCCAGCAGGGGGTGCATCCGCACCCGCCGCCCGACCCAGGCGGGGTCGGCGCCGGCGCCGACGGCGACCGCGACGCCGGCGACCTCGTGCCCGAAGATCGTCGGCAGGATGGGCACCCGGCCCGCCCTGAGCAGGTTGAACGCCCCGGGGGCGAGCCCGGCCGCCTCGACGCGCACGAGCACGTCACCGGGGCCCGGCTCCGGGTCGGGCACCGTGCCGATGGCGAACCGGTCCTGGTCGTCCTCGAGCACCTGGGCAGCGATCATCTGCGGTCGTCCCGTCCTTCTCGTCCAGCGGCGTCCTCGTAGACCCGGGCGGCGGCCGGGTGCAGCTGCACCGGCGTCCGGCTGGCCGTCCGGTGGTCGATCGGGTAGGCCAGCGGCGACCGGTCGACCGGGAGGTGGCGGTACTGCCCGGCCATGACCTCGCTGTCCTCCACGACCGCGCGGGCGATCAGGGCGGCCGTCGCGTCGTCGAGCGCGGTGGTGGTGCCGACGAACCAGCCGGCGTAGTCGAGGGCGGTCAGCGGCTGGTCGAGGCCGGGGAAGTACCCGGCGGGCACCTCGACGGTGCCGACCCCGTAGCGGTCGGCGATCCACCGCTGCTGCCGGTCGGTCAGCGGCAGGAAGGTCACCTGCGCCTCGGTGGCGAGCCGCTGCCAGTCGGGGGTCATGATCGCCTCGGAGATCATGATGTCGGCGCGCCCCTCGCGCAGGTCGGCGATGGCGGCGAAGGGCTGCTCGTGGCGGGTCAGCACCCAGCCGCGCTCGGCCATCCCGGCCGGGTCCAGCCCGGCCCCCGCGAGCAGCAGGTCACCGGCGAAGCCCATGAAGCCGTCGGGGTCGCCGGCCCCGAGCGAGATCCGCAGCGGGCCGTCGTGCCCGGCGGCGTCCTCGAGGGTGGTGAGCCCGAGGCGGGAGGCGGCGACGGCGATCATGGCGTCCCGGTGCGGGAGCACCGCCAGCGCCCGCAGGTCGGGGTTCGCCTCCCCCGCGAAGGGGCCGAGCCCGTCCCGGGCCAGCGGGGCGAAGGAGGCCGGCGTCGCGACGGCGACGTCGACCGCTCCCGCGGCGAGCGCGCGGAAGCTGTCGCCCATGCCGCGGCCGGTGCGGATGACGCTGAGCCGGTGCTCCGGCGTCTGGTCGTGGACCCACTGCGCCAGCCACCCGCACGTCCGGGTGAGGTTGAAGGCGCCCCAGTCGCCCTGCAGGCGCAGGCGGTCCTCGACGGTCGGTGCCGGGTGGTCCACCATGTGGCTCCTGTCCGTTACCACGACGCTGTGTCCTGGCATACGCTACACCCGTCCTGCATCGTGAACAGTCAGGAGATCTCCCGTGGTGACCCCCGCCGTGCCGATGACCGTGCGCCTCCTCGGGCACTCCTGCGTGGAGGTGACGGCCGAGACCCCGGGCGGCGCTCCGGTCCGCCTGGTCCTCGACCCGGGCGACCTGACGCCGCCGCTGACCCTCGAGGGCCCGGCGGACGCGGTGCTGGTCACCCACGCCCACCCCGACCACGTCGACGCCGCCCAGGTGCGCCGGCTCCAGGACCAGGGCCTGCGGCGCCTGCTCGGGACCCGGCAGAGCCTGGCCCAGCTCGCGGAGCACGGCACGGACGGCGAGGTCCTCGCTCCGGGCGCGCTCGACGTCGGCGGGCTCGAGGTGCGGGTGACCGCGGCCGAGCACCAGCCGATCTACACCGGCGTGCCCGTGCCGGAGAACCTGGCCCTGCTGCTGGGGGGCCGCGTCTTCGCCCCGGGCGACGCCTTCGCCGTCCCCGACCACCCGGTCGACGTCCTGCTGCTGCCCCTCGGCGCCCCCTGGATGAAGCTCTCCGAGACCATCGACTACCTGCGGGCGGTCGCCCCCCGCATCGCGGTCCCGGTGCACGACGCCGGGCTCGCCGAGCCCCACCGGCAGCTGCACCGCGCGCTGGTCGGGCGCTTCGCACCGGAGGGGACCACCGTCGCCACCCCGGAGCTGGGCGAGCCCTTCCCGGTCGACGGCTGACGGGCGCTGCGTGGTCCAGCAGATGACCGAGACCAGCGGGTACCGCGTGCGCAACAGCACCGCCGACCGCGCCCTGACCGTCCTGCAGCTCTTCGCCGACGACCGCCTGGTGCTCTCGGCCACGGAGGTGGCCGACCACCTGGGCGTCGCCCGGTCGACCGCGTACCGCTACCTGCAGACGCTCGTGCAGGCGGAGTTCCTCCTCGAGGACGGCCGGGGCGGCTTCCGGCTCGGCATGAGGGTGCTGGAGCTGGCGCGCCTGGCGCGGCGCAGCCACGACCTGACCGACCTCGCCGTGCCGGCGATGCGCGCCCTCACCGACCGCTTCCACCAGACCGTGCTGCTCACGCGCAAGGTGGGGCGGACCATCATCTGCCTGGAGCGGGAGGAGTCGCGCCAGCAGTGGCTGCGCCTGTCCTACGAGCGCGGCACGGTGCTCGGCCTGAACGCCGGCGCGTCGGCCCAGGTGCTGCTGGCCTGGCTGCCCGAGGCCGAGGTGCGCTCGCTGCTGGCCGACGCGCCGCTGCAGCGCTTCACCGGTGCGACCATCACCGACCCGGAGGAGTTCGTGCGCCGGCTGGCGACGATCCGGGAGCGGGGGTGCGCGGTGACCTACGGGGAGGTCGACGTCGACGCGGTCGGGATCGCGGCGCCCGTCTTCCGCTCGCCGGGGCAGGTGGTCGCGGCGATCAGCGTGGTGCTGATCCAGTCGCGGGTGACCCCGGAGGACCTCGAGACGATCGTCGGGGCGGTCACCGAGACCGCGGGGCGGCTCAGCGAGCAGGTGGCCCTGCTGACGTGAGGCCGGACGCGTCGAGCAGGGCGCCGTGGACCTCCGCGACGACCGGGCGGGTGGCCCGCTGGCGCACCGCGTAGGTCTCCAGGAGGCTCGACGGCTCGGACAGCGGGTACCACGCCCACTCCGGCAGCAGCCGCCCGGCGCTGTGCGCGGTCAGCACCACGAGGTCGGCGCCGGCCGCGTCCGCGCACTGGCGGGCGTGCTCGGTGAAGCTGGCGAAGAGCCACTCGGGGGCGACGTCCAGCTCGTGGGCCCGGGTGGTGAGCTGGTCGTGCCCGACCGCGTGCTGCTCGCGGGCGTGGATCAGGACGCGCCGCCGGTCGAGCAGGCGCATCGGCCACCGCCCGTCGACCGCGGACCCCGCCCCGGGCCGGACGGCGACGCCGTGGGGCTCGGCGCGGACCCGGCCGGCGGCCAGCGCCGGCGGGGGGGCCTGGTGCACCAGGGCGACGTCCAGCCGGCCGGAGCGCAGGTCGCGCAGCTGGGCCGCGCTGTCGGCGTCGGTGCACTGGAGCTGGGCGTGCGGCACGCGCTGGCGGACGTGGCCCAGCACAGCGCTCAGCCACTCCCCCGGCACCCCCGGCGCGAGCCCGACGTGCACGGCCTCGACGGCCGGCCCGGCCGTGCGGGCGACCTCCGCCGCGGTCGCGACCATGCTCAGCACGGCGCGCGCGTGCGGGAGCAGCGCCGCGCCGGCCGGCGTGAGGGCCATCCCGGTCGGCGTGCGGTGGAACAGCGGCGAGCCGACCTCCCGCTCCAGGCGGTGCACCTGGCGCGTCAGCGCCGGCTGGGACAGGCGCAGGTGCACGGCGGCCCGGGTCAGCGTGCCGTGCTGGGCGACCTCGACGAAGCACTCCAGCTGCCGCAGCTCCATGCTCGACAGTTATACCCCCGGGGCGAGGTCCGGTATTGGACACGCCTCGCCCGGCGGTCGCAGGGTGGCCGTGCACCGGAGATCCTCCGGCCTCCGGACGTCGACGGCGACCCCCTGGGAGAGCGATGACCACCTCCGCACCGATCACGGGCCGGCCCCGCCGAGCCGCGGCCCCGGGAGCCATGTCCCGCGCGGATGACCCGCGGCGGGTCGCCGGGCCGTCCGGAGCACGGGCGTGAAGGCCCCCGAGGCGGTGCCCGCAGCCGCCGGCCCCGTCCGGACCCACCACGACGTGGTCGTCGTCGGAGGAGGGTCGGCGGGCGTGGCGGCCGCGATCGGTGCGGCGCGGACCGGGCGCCGCGTGCTCCTGGTGGAGCGCGGGCCCTGCCTGGGCGGCGCGGCGACGCTGCGCAACGTCGTGACCTACTGCGGGCTCTTCACGCGCGACGACCAGCGGCAGGTGGTGCACGGCGTGGCCGGCGAGCTGCTGGACCGGCTGCGCTCCCGCGGCGCGGTCACCGCCCCGCTCCGCTTCACCGCCGTCGCCGTCGTCTTCGACCCCGAGGCGGTCAAGACCGAGCTCGACGCGATGTGCGCCGAGGCGGGGGTGGAGGTGCTGCTGCACACGATGGTCGTCGGGGCGACGGTGAGCGGCGACCGGGTGCGCAGGATCCGCGTGGCGGACCACCGCGGGCTGCACGAGCTGGGCGCGGACGCCGCCGTCGACGCCAGCGGCGAGGCCGACCTGGCGGTGCACGCCGGCGCCCGGGTGCGCTACGGCAACGACGGGTGGGTGCAGAACGGCACCCTCGGGGTGCGCTTCGGCGGCATCCCCCCCGCCGTGGACCTCGACGTCGCCACCCTCGCGGCGGCGGTGCGCGCGGCGAAGGAGCGCGGCCTGCCCGGGCTGTCGGCCGAGAGCGGGCTCGTGGCCCGGATGCCGGTCTCCGGCGACGTCATCACCTACGTCGCCGACGAGGGCTACGACGCGACCGACGCGGCCGACACCAGCCGCGCCGAGCGCAGCGCCCGCGCCCAGGCGTGGGCCTACCTGGGGGTGCTCCGGCTCGTCCCCGGCTGCGAGGGGGCGTACATCGTCTCGACCGGGCCGGAGCTGGGGTCCCGCGAGTCCCGCCACGTGGCGACCCGGCGCCTGCTCACCGAGGGCGAGGTGCTCGACCCGGCACCGGTGGCCGGCGACACCGTCGCCGTCGGGGCGTGGCCGATGGAGTACCACCGCCAGGCGGGCCGCCCCTCGGAGTGGTCGTTCATCGGCGGCCCCGGCTACTACGGGATCCCCCTGGACGCCCTGCGCGCGGCGGACCTCGAGAACCTCTGGGTCGCCGGTCGGGTGATGGACGGCGACCGGGGCGCCGGCGCGTCGCTGCGCGCCATGGGCACGGCCTTCGCGACGGGGCACGCCGCGGGGGTCGCCGCCGCGCTCGGGCCCGACGCGAGCGCCGCCGCGGTGGTCGCCG
>CADCUY010000217.1 GCA_902806005.1 uncultured Quadrisphaera sp.
CTCCCGGCTGGGTGAGCTGTGCACGGGCATGGTCGCGGCGGGCGCCGACCCGGCGACGCCGGTGGCCGTGGTCGAGCGCGGCTGCACCCCCGCGCAGCGCACCACCCGCGCCACCCTGGGCACCGCCGCGGCGGTGGCGGCGGCCCGCGGGGTGCGCGCCCCCGCGGTGGTGGTCGTCGGCGCGGTCGCCGCGATGGCGGAGGTGACCCCGTGACCGCGCCGGCGAGCGAGCACCCGGTGCTCGTCGGCTGCTCCCACGGCACGCGGCTGCCCGCGGGCCGGCGCACGATCGCGCAGCTGCGCCTCGCCGTCCAGGCCCTGCGCCCGGGCCTGGAGGTCGTCGCCGCCCACGTCGACGTGCAGAAGCCGGCGCTGGACGACGTCGTCGCGCGGCTGAGCGAGCAGGGCCGGCGCAGCGTGGTGGTGCCGCTGCTGCTCTCCACCGGCTACCACGTGCGCCACGACGTGCGCACCGCCGTGCGGGCCTCCGACGGGTGGTCGACGGCGGCGGCGGCCCTCGGCCCGGACGACGCGCTGCTCGCCGTGCTCGACGACCGCCTGGCCGAGGCCGGGGCCGCCCCGGAGGACGCCGTGGTGCTGGCGGCCGCGGGCTCGCTGAACCCCCGCGCCGTCGCGGACGTCGAGCACGTCGTCGCCGCGCTCGCGGCCCGGAGGGGCGCCCCGGTGCTGGCCGGCTTCCTCGCCGCCCAGCAGCCGAGCGTCGCGGGCGCCGTGGCGGCGCTGCGCGAGCTGCACCCGCACCGCCGCGTGGCCCTCGCCCCGTACCTGCTGGCCCCCGGCGTCTTCACCGGGCGACTGGCGGCCGCGGGTGCCGACGTGGTGGCGGCGCCGATGGCCACCGGCCCGCGGGGCGTCGACGCCCGGGTCGCCGCCCTGGCGCTGCGCCGCTACGACGAGGCGCTGGCGGCGGTGCCGGTGCCCGCGGGCACCTGAGTCCTCGTCCCGACGCCGTCCTGCTGCGAGCTCAGAAGGCGGTGAGCCGGGCGTCGGGATCGGGCGAGGCGCGGTGCGCGGCCAGCAGGGCGCCGGGCCAGCTCGCGGCCGGTGCCCTGCGCGGGTCGGCGAGGCCCGCCTCCACCACGGCGCGGCTGAGGACGCGCTCGACGTCGAGCCGCGGGAGGTCGACCTCGGTGCGCTCGCGCAGGCCGGCGTCGACCAGGTCGTCGCCGAAGTCGGCCCGCACCCCCAGGCGCACCAGCCGGGTCACGCTCCCCATCCGCTCGGCGATGTGCGGGGAGGTGTGCAGCGCGACGGCCTGCCAGACCTGCTGGGCCCGGGCTGGCGAGTAGCCGTGCCCGGTGACGACCTCGGCCGCGATGTCAGCGCCTCCGACCTCGAAGCGCTCAGCACCCGTGAGCAGGGGCGAGGCGCCGATGTCGTGCAGCAGGCAGGCGTGGAAGAGCACGTCCGCATCCACGCCCTCGCCGCGGACCATCGCCGTCGCGTACCGCAGGGTGCGCGCGCTGTGGTGCGCGATCGCCGGGTCCTCCACCTCGGCGACCAGCGCCAGGACCTCCCCGCCCCCGGGCACGCCGTCGGCCAGCTCCAGCAGCCACGCCGGCCACGGTCGGCTCTCCACGTCCGCTCCCTCCCCCCCGTCCTGGTGGACGTGCCCCGCCCGCGGTCGACGGGCGCGGCCCTGCTCGGGCCTCCGTGCCGGCGACCCCCGGGAGGTCCGCGAGGTCGTCCGTCCCCTCCCTCGACGGTGCCCGGGGCGACGATCTCGCCCACGCGGCTCCGACACCGCGTCCTGCGGTGAGCCCGGTGGGGACCCGCTACGACGGGGCGCTGGCCGAGACCGCCGCCACGGCCCGGGCGACCGCCGCGTCGAGGGCGCCGGCGGCGTCCACGACCACCAGCGCCAGGCCCGCGTGCTCGTGCTGCTCGCGCGCCGCCGCGCCCGCCGGGTCGCCCGCGGCGACGACGGCCACGGCACCGCCCTGGGCGACGAGCCGCGCGAGGTGGCCCGCGCGGCGCACCAGGTCGCCGTCGTCGGCCAGCGGCAGG
>CADCUY010000218.1 GCA_902806005.1 uncultured Quadrisphaera sp.
CGCCGCCCACGTGGCCGCCACCCGCGACGGCGCCCCCCGCGCGGTGGTGCCCGCCCCCGCAGCAGGGGCCGGCGACCGCCGGGCCCTCGACGCAGACCTCGCAGGAGAGCACCGATGACCCAGCAGCAGACCCCGGCCGACGACGGCCCGGACCCCACCGCGGCCCTGCGGGCCGGCCTGGCCGACTACGACCTGGAGGACGAGGACCTCGAGGTCCTCGACGCCGACGCCCCCGAGGGCGAGGACGACCACCGGCACCCGGTGCCGGTCGTCGCCGTCGTCGGGCGCCCCAACGTCGGCAAGTCCACGCTGGTCAACCGCGTGCTGGGCCGGCGCGAGGCCGTCGTCCAGGACGTCCCCGGGGTCACCCGCGACCGGGTCAGCTACCCCGCCGAGTGGGCCGGGCACCGCTTCACCCTGGTCGACACCGGGGGGTGGGAGGTCGACGTCCGCGGCCTGGACGCCCGCGTCGCCGAGCAGGCCGAGGTCGCGATCTCCCTGGCCGACGTCGTGGTCTTCTGCGTCGACGCCCGCGTCGGCGCCACCTCCACCGACGAGGCCGTGGTGAGGCTGCTGCGCCGCTCGGGGCGCCCCGTGGTGCTCGCCGCCAACAAGGTCGACGACGCGCGCACCGAGGCCGACGCGGCGGCGCTGTGGAACCTCGGGCTGGGGGAGCCCTGGCCGGTCTCGGCGCTGCACGGCCGCGGCTCGGGCGACCTGCTGGACGCCGTGGTGGCCCTGCTGCCCGACGCGCCCCGCACCGGCGGGGGCGCCGCGGCCGGCGGGCCGCGCCGGGTGGCGCTGCTCGGGCGCCCCAACGTCGGCAAGTCGAGCATGCTCAACAAGCTCGCCGGCGCCGACCGGGTCGTCGTCGACGACGTCGCCGGCACCACCCGCGACCCCGTCGACGAGCTGGTCGAGCTCGGGGGGCGGACGTGGACCTTCGTCGACACCGCGGGCATCCGGCGCCGGGTGCACCAGACCACCGGCGCCGACTTCTACGCCTCGCTGCGCACCCAGGCCGCGCTGGAGCGGGCCGAGGTGGCCGTGGTGCTGCTCGAGGCCAGCGAGCGGCTGACCGAGCAGGACACCCGCATCATCTCCTCGGTGGTCGAGTCGGGCCGCGCGCTGGTGCTGGCGTTCAACAAGTGGGACCTCACCGACGAGGAGCGGCGCGACCTGCTCGAGCGGGAGGTCGAGCAGGACCTCGCGCACGTGGCGTGGGCGCCGCGGGCCAACGTCTCGGCCCGCACCGGCCGGCACCTGGAGAAGCTCGTGCCCGCCCTCGACCTCGCACTGGCCTCGTGGGCATCGCGGGTGCCCACCGGGCGGCTGAACTCCTTCCTCGGCACCGTGGTCGCCGCCCACCCGCACCCGGTGCGCGGGGGCAAGCAGCCGCGGATCCTGTTCGCCACCCAGGCGGGAACCCGCCCGCCGACCTTCGTGCTGTTCGCCTCGGGGTTCCTCGAGGCCGGGTACCGGCGCTTCGTCGAGCGCCGCCTGCGCGAGGAGTTCGGCTTCGCCGGGACGCCGATCGGGCTCTCGGTGCGGGTGCGCGAGAAGCGCCGCCCGGGGCGCTGAGGACCTCCCCGGGGGCGGCGCCGAGGCCCGCGCGGCGTGTAGGGTTCGAACCGCTCCGCACAGGGACCGGGACGTGGCGCAGCTTGGTAGCGCACTTGACTGGGGGTCAAGGGGTCGTGGGTTCGAATCCCGCCGTCCCGACGCCGGCGACGGGCGGCTCCTCCTCACGGGGGAGCCGCCCGTCCTGCTCTGCGGTCGTCGGCGGGCCGCGCTCGCGGCCGCGCGCCGCCCTTCGCGGTCCGGCCCCGCGCCCCCGGCGGGAGGCCCCTCGACGGCGAGCCGCGTCCCGGCCGGCGTGACCGGGGGAGGGCGCTGCGGATGATGTACTGCACGGCGGGCGTCCAGGCGGGGCCCGCGGCCGGCGGCGGGAGCTCGGTCACCCGGACGCCTGGCACAGCGGAGGCGGAGGCGGTGCTGACGGACCTGG
>CADCUY010000219.1 GCA_902806005.1 uncultured Quadrisphaera sp.
GCGGGGGCTCGCGCGGGGTGGTGCTCTCGGCCACCTACGAGGCGCGCCGGGCCGGCGTCCACTCCGCGATGCCGATGGGCCGGGCCCGTCGGCTGTGCCCGCAGGCGGTGGTGCTGGCGCCCGACCACGCCCGCTACGCGGAGGTCTCGCGCGGGGTGATGGCGGTCTTCCGCTCGGTGACCCCGATCGTGGAGCCGATGAGCACGGACGAGGCGTTCCTCGACGTCTCGGGCTCCCTGCGCCGCCTCGGCTCCCCGGCGGCGATCGCCGAGGAGGTGCGGGCGGTGATCGCCGACGAGCAGGGCATCACCTGCTCGGTGGGGGTGGCGACCACCAGGTTCGTGGCCAAGCTGGCCTCCTCGCGGGCCAAGCCCGACGGCCTGCTCGTGGTGCCCGCGGCCGGGGTCACCGCCTTCCTGCACCCGCTGCCGGTCGGCGCGCTGTGGGGGGTGGGCGAGCGCACCGAGGAGCAGCTGGTGCGCCTGGGGCTGCGCACGGTCGCCGACGTGGCCCACGCGCCCGAGGCCACCCTGCGCCGGGCGCTGGGCGAGGCCGCCGGGCGCTCGCTCGCGGCGCTGGCCTGGGGGCGCGACCCGCGCCGGGTGGTGGCCACCGCCGGCGGGGAGCACGAGCGGAGCACCGGCGCGGAGGAGACGTTCGCCCGCGACGTCGACGACCCGGGGGTCGTGCTGCGCGAGCTGCTGCGGCTCTCGGCGCGCACCACCGCCCGCCTGCGCTCGGCGGGCCGGGCCGGGCGCACCGTGGTGCTCAAGGTGAGGTTCTCCGACTTCACCACCATCACCCGCTCGCGCACGCTGCGCGAGGCCACCGACGTGAGCCAGGAGGTGTACGCCACCGCGTGCTCGCTGTGGGAGTCCCTCGGCCTGGAGCGGGCGCGGATCCGCCTGGTCGGGGTGCGCGTCGAGGGCCTGGTGGACGCCGCCCGCGAGCCCCACCAGCTGCTCCTCGGGGAGCCGGAGGCCGGCTGGCGCGAGGCCGACCGCGCGGTCGACCGGGCGGTGGCGCGGTTCGGCTCCGGCGCTGTCCGGCCGGCGGCCCTGGTCGGACCCAGGACGGGGTCTCCGGCGGCGGTCCGGACGGGCCCGGCGGAGGTCCGCACGACACCCTCCGGAGCACCCGCGCGGAGGTGGTGACGAAGGTCTCGCGAGACCCCCGGAAGCCGTGGGACGGGAGTGCCGCACGGGACGCGCGTGACCCCCGTCACCTGCGAACACACGTGCCGCAGCCCACTTGCCACCCGGCTTTCCCCAGGTGCTGCGGGGACCTATCCTGACTCTCTCACCAGGCCGTGACCCGGCCCGACCGCAGGAGACTCCGGTGCCGCTGTCAGAACACGAGCAGAAGCTGCTCGAGCAGATGGAGCAGCAGCTCCTCGCCGACGACCCCCGCTTCGCCACGACCATGCGCGACCAGCGGCGATCGGTCGGCGGCGGGCGGCGGCGCACCGTGGTCGGCGTCAGCATCATCCTCGCCGGGCTGGGCCTCGTGGTGCTCTCGCTGCTCAACAGCGCCGACTGGTCCGGGCCCTGGCTGGGCGTGCTGGCCATCGTGGCGATGTTCGCCGGGCTCATCGTCGCGCTGACCGGGCCCCGCTCCACCGGCCCGGGGCCCCTGGGCACGGTGGGCCCCGACGGCCGCACCCGTCCTGGAGGGTCGCGACGCAGCGGCCCGCCGGCCAAGGGCCGCGCACGCGGGCAGAGCACCTTCATGCAGCGCCTCGAGCAGCGGTGGGACCGTCGGCGCGACGACCGCTGACCTGCACGACCCGCTGACCCTCCGGGGTCGGCTCCCCGCCTGACGCTCCGCTCCTGGTCGACGCCGACCAGCGGTCGGGTGGTCGGGCCCCCGACCCGCCGCACAGGGCACCGCCGCCCCGTCCGCCCGGGTCCCCCGTCCCAGCGCGCGCCCGGGCAGGCCGACCGGCCTTCCCCCGCCACACCACACCGCCGACGATCTTGGGCTCCGGGTCAGCTGGGGCCGCTCGGCG
>CADCUY010000220.1 GCA_902806005.1 uncultured Quadrisphaera sp.
CCGGGCCGCCCTGGGCGGCGGCGAGGCCGGCGGCGGGCTCGACCTCGGGCTCGACGGCCGCGGGGCCCGCGAGGTCCAGGCGGGCCAGGTGCAGCACCAGGCGCAGCCAGACCACGGCGAGCAGCCCGTAGACCAGGGCGAACAGGCCCAGCGAGAGCAGCACCTCGGGGGCGGTCAGCCCGGGCGAGATCCCGTCCTCGGTGCGCGAGATGCCGAAGGCGAGCCAGGGCTGGCGGGCGCTCTCGGTGAACACCCACCCGAAGGTGTTGGCGGCGGCGGGCAGCAGGGGCACGAAGGGCACGGCGCGCAGGAGCCAGCGGCCGGCGCGGGGGTGGTCGCCGAGGGGGTGGCGGCCCGAGCGGGTCATCCACAGGTAGGCCAGGGCCAGGGCCGCGGCGGCCATGCCGACGCCGATCATGAGGCGGAAGGACCAGTACGCCACCGGCACGTAGGGGATGTAGTCGCCGGGGCCGTACTGCTCGACGTACTGGCGCTGCAGGTCGCTCAGCCCCTCCACCCGGGCGGTGGGGTGGCCCACCGCGAGGATCGAGAGCAGGTAGGGGACGTCGATGCTCCAGAACGGCTCGCCGCCGTCGCGCCCGCCGATGGCGACCACCGAGAAGGGGGCGCCGTCGGTGGTCTCGTACAGGGCCTCGGCCGCCGCCATCTTCATCGGCTGCACCCGGGTGATGGTCTTGCCCAGCAGGTCGCCGGTCAGGGCGGTGAGCCCGCCGCCGACCAGGGTGGTCCAGGCGCCGACCCGGGCCAGGGCGCCGAAGGCGGCGCGGTCGGCGTCCGAGCCGGCGGCGCGCACCCACCGGCGCCAGCCGCCGATGGAGAGCAGCAGCGCCCCGCCGACCATCGCGGCGCCCGCGATGGTGTGCGGGTAGGCGGCGAGGTTGACCTCGTTGAAGAGCAGCTCGGTGAAGCTGGTGAGCCGGGCGCGGCCGGTGACCGGGTCGAGCTCGTAGGCCACGGGGTTCTGCATGAAGGAGTTGGCGGCGAGGATGACGAAGGCCGAGAGCAGCGTGCCCAGCGCCACGACCCAGATCGTGGCCAGGTGCACCAGGCGCGGCAGCCGGTCCCAGCCGAAGTACCACAGGCCGAGGAAGGTGGCCTCGAGGAAGAAGGCGAGCATGCCCTCGATGGCGAGGGTGGGCCCGAAGACGTCGCCGTAGAAGCGGGCGAAGGCGCTCCAGCCCATGCCGAACTGGAACTCCTGCACCAGCCCGGTGACCACGCCGACGGTGAAGGTGACGATGAGCAGCTTGCCCACGAGCAGGGTCAGCTGCCGGTACTGCTCGCGCCCGGTGCGCACCCACGCGGTCTGCAGGCCGGCGGCGGTGGCGGCCAGGCTGATCGACAGCGGCACGAACAGGTAGTGGTAGATCGTCACCACCGCGAACTGCAGGCGGGTCAGGTCGAGCACGTCGAGATCCATCAGGGCCTCATCTCCTTCCTCGCAAATACTACTCGTCGTAGTACTCAGGAGGTAGTAGAGAGCGGGTGAGCCGGGTTACAGTGGGGCCGTGGCGAACCTCGGCGACCTCGAGCGCGACGTGATGGCGCAGCTGTGGGACGCCGGCGGCCCCCTGACCGTGCGCCAGGTGCACGAGCGGCTGGCCGCCGGCGGCCCGCGCGGCTCCGCGCGCGAGCTGGCGTACACGACGGTGATGACCGTGCTCGACCGCCTGGCCAAGAAGGGCGTCGTCCGCCAGGAGCGGGCCGACCGGGCCTACCGGTACTCCGCGGTGCAGACCCGCGAGCAGATGACGGCCGCCCTCATGCTCGACGCGCTCGGCGCCGCCCCCGACGGCGCCACGCGCGACGCCGCCCTGGTGCACTTCGTCGGCCAGGTGGGCCCCGCGGGGGCCGCTGCCCTGCGGGCGGCGCTGGACGCCGCGACGTCGCGGCCCTGAGCCCGGTCCCCGGCGCCGGGTCAGCGCGCGAGGACCGGCCGGCGTGACGGCGATCCTGCTCGGCGCCCTCGGGCTCGCCCTGTCGCG
>CADCUY010000221.1 GCA_902806005.1 uncultured Quadrisphaera sp.
TCGCGCAGGGCGGTGCGCCGCCGGCGGTGGTCGGCCTCGCCGTCGGCAGCGGCGGCGGCGGTCGTCGCGCTGATCGGCGACCACGTGCCGGCCAGCGCGATCACCAGGGCGTACACCTCCTCGGGCGGGACGTCGGCGACGATCCGCCCG
The DNA here is from genome assembly GCA_902806005.1 of uncultured Quadrisphaera sp. Classification (GTDB taxonomy): domain Bacteria; phylum Actinomycetota; class Actinomycetes; order Actinomycetales; family Quadrisphaeraceae; genus CADCUY01. Next base: position 151 of record CADCUY010000221.1, read on the forward strand.
TCCGCCTGGGCCCGGGTGATGGCCGCGTGCTTGGCGTCGACGTGGCCCGGGTGCGCGGCGAGCAGCGGACCGGTCGGGACGCGCTCGAGCCGGTACCAGGCGGCCAGCCGCACCAGCTCGGGGTCGGCCAGGTAGGAGTCGTACAGGGCGACGGCGTAGCCGGGCAGGTCGTCCGCCGTGAAGGGCACCGCGTCGACGATGCCGTGGAGGTGGCGGGAGAAGACGGCGTCGAAGAGCCCGTCCTTGGACCCGAACCACCCGTACATCTGCGCCTTGTTCACCTGCGCCGCGGCCGCGACCCGGTCGACGCGGGCCCCCGCGATCCCGAACGCCGCGAACTCGGCCGTCGCCGCCTCCAGCAGCCGCCGCCTGCTCTGCTCCCCGTCACGCACGACCCCATCCTAGAACTAACCGTTCAGTTGCTAAGGTGGGTCGATGACGCTGATCACGAACGACTTCGACGGCACCACCACCGCGCTGCAGGTCGTCGACGGCCTCGACCTCTCCGGCCGGCGCGCGGTCGTCACCGGCGCCGCCTCGGGCATCGGGGTGGAGACCGCCCGCGCCCTGGCGCACGCCGGGGCGCAGGTGACCCTCGCCGTCCGCGACACCGCCGCGGGCGAGCGCGTCGCGGCCGACATCAGGCGCAGCAGCGGCCGCGACGACGTCGCGGTCGCGCACGTGGACCTGGCCGACCTGGCCTCCGTCGACGCGTTCACGGCCGCCTGGACCGGTCCCCTGCACGTCCTGGTGAACAACGCCGGGGTGATGGACTCCCCGCACGGGGTGACGGCGCAGGGCTGGGAGACCCAGTTCGGCACCAACCACCTGGGGCACTTCGCGCTGGCCACCGGCCTGCACGAGGCGCTGGCCGCCGCCGACGACGCCCGCGTGGTCTCGGTGTCCTCCAGCGCGCACGCGCAGTCGCCGGTGGTCTTCGAGGACCTGTTCTTCGAGCGCCGCGCGTACACCCCCGGGCTCGCCTACGGGCAGTCCAAGACCGCCAACGTCCTGTTCGCGGTGGAGCTCACCCGCCGCTGGGCCGACGACGACGTCACCGCCAACGCCCTGATGCCCGGCGGCATCTGGACGCCCCTGCAGCGCCACTGGAGCCCCGAGCAGCGCGCGGCGGCGGAGCGGCAGGCCGCCGGGGCCGAGGCCGCCGGGCTGTTCCGGATGAAGACCCCCGAGCAGGGCGCTGCCACCTCGGTGTTCCTGGCCACCTCACCCCAGGTGCGGGGCGTCGGCGGGCGCTACTTCGAGGACTGCCACGAGGCCCGGGTCGTCCCGGAGCTCGTCGGCCTGGACGGGGTCGTGCCGCACGCCGTGGACCCCGGCGCCGCGCGCCGCCTCTGGGAGGTCTCCGAGGAGCTGCTCGCCACCGCTCGCGCCGCGGCCTGACCCCACGGGCGGCGGTGCCCGCGGGGGCGGCTCAGGAGGCGCGGACGACCAGCGCCGTCGCGATCGCGGCCAGCCCCTCGCCGCGCCCGGTGAGGCCCAGGCCGTCCGTCGTGGTCGCGGAGAGGCGCACCGGGGCACCGCACGCGCCGCTCAGCGCCGCCTCGGCCTCGGCGCGGCGGCCGCCCAGGCGGGGCCGCTCGCCCACCAGCTGCACCGCCACGTTGCCCACCCGGTAGCCGGCCTCGCGGACCAGGCGGGCCACCTCGGCCAGCAGCGCCGCCCCGGAGGCTCCGGCCCACTCGGGGCGGGCGGTGCCGAAGTGCTGCCCGAGGTCGCCGAGGCCGGCGGCGGAGAGCAGGGCGTCGCAGGCGGCGTGCGCGGCGACGTCGCCGTCGGAGTGGCCGGCCAGCCCGTCGACGCCCTCCCAGAGCAGCCCGGCGACCCAGCAGG
>CADCUY010000222.1 GCA_902806005.1 uncultured Quadrisphaera sp.
ACCCGGTCAGTCAGTCGTCGTCGTCGTCATCGTCGTCGTCGTCGTCGTCGTCATCCGAGTCGTCGTCGTCATCGTCAGAGTCGTCGTCGTCCGAGTCCTCGTCGTCGCCACCGTCGTCACCGCTGTCGTCCGAGTCGTCGTCCTCGTCCTCGTCGACGATCGCCGCAGCTGCCGGGGGCTGCGCCGGCTCCTCCGGCGGGGCCGGAGGCTGCTCGGAGTCGGGCGAGGGCTCAGAGCTGGAGGACGAGGGGGAGGGCCGTGGCGTCGCCGTGGGCCGGGGCGCCGGCGGCGGTGCGACCGCGCCGATCATCGACCGCGGCGGATCGGTGAAGCCGGGGGCCGGGGCACCGGCGAGCGCCCGGTTCATGTAGTCCTTCCACGTCGGCGCCGCGACAGTGCCGCCGTACATCACGGGGTAGCGACGACCGGCGATCACCGCGCCGTTGAGCGGCCGGCTCCCGTCCGCGTGACCGAGCCACACCGAGGTGGAGAGGTTCGGGGTGTAGCCGGTGAACCACGTCGCCCAGCTGTTCTGCGTCGTGCCGGTCTTGCCCGCCGCTGCCCGGCCGTCGAGCTGCTGCCCACGGGCGGTACCGCGGACGAGCGTCTCCTTGAGGGCGTAGGTGACGCCGTTCGCCACGTCGGCGCTGATCGCCTGGGTGCAGGTGGACGGCGTGATGGGGAGCTGACCACCCGTGCTGTCCGTCACCCCCGCAACGGCCAGCGGCGTGCAGTGGACGCCGTTCGCCCCGAAGGCCGCGTAGGCGTTCGCGATGGCCAGCGGGGCGACCTCGTCGACGCCGAGGGTCATGGACACCACCCGGTCGACGGGCTGCCCGTCAACAGCCTTCTTGACGCCCAGGGCGCTCGCCGTCGCCTGGACGTCGCACAGGGGCAGCTGCTGCTCCATGGCCGAGTACGCGGTGTTGACCGAGCCGAAGGTGGCGCCGAGCACCGAGATGCGCCCGTCCTGGGCGATGCCGTCGCCGGTGTTGCTGACGCGCCACTCGTCCAGCTGGGGACTGGGGTCGCACGCCCCGTTCCGGAAGCTGCGGGCCGGCCACACGCGGCGGCTCGGTGACTCGACCTGCTGGTTCAGCGTCTTGCCCGCGGCCAGCCAGGAGGCGAGGACGAAGGGCTTGAAGTTCGACCCCGGCTGCCAGCCCCGGCCACCGCCCGAGGACCGGTCGACGTTGTAGTTGATGGCCGTGGACTGCGGCCCCGCGTCGGCCGCAGTGTCGTAGGTGCGGTTCTGCGCCATGGCGACGACCCGCCCGGTGCCCGGCTCGACGGAGACGATGGACGCCGCCACGTCGCTGCCGTCGTTGGGCACCCGCGCGTTCAGCGTCTCCTCGGCGGCGCGCTGCTTCGCCGGGTCGAGGGTGGTCGTGATGGTCAGGCCACCGCGGTAGAGCGCGAGCCGCCGCTGCTCGACGTCGGGGCCGAACGCCGGGTCGGCGAGCAGGTTGCGCACCGCGAACTCGCAGAAGTAGGCGGACCCCCCGGCCATCGCGCACCCGTTGGGCGTCGGCTGGACGTTCAGCTGCGCCTCGAGCGGCGTGGCCACGGCTTCGTCGTGCGCGGCCTGGTCGATGCGGCCCTGCTCGAGCATGGTGCCCAGCACCACGTTGCGCCGCGCGGTCGAGTCGTTGGGGTTGCGCACCGGGTTGAACGCGCCGGGCTGCTGCACGATGCCGGCGAGCAGCGCCGAGTCGGCCACCGTCAGGTCAGCGGCGGCCTTGTTGAAGTAGTGCTTGGCGGCGGTCTCCACGCCGTACTGGCCGTCGCCGAAGTCGGCGATGTTGAGGTAGCGCTCGAGGATCTGGTCCTTGGTGAGGTCGCGCTCGGCGGCGATGGCGAGCTTCACCTCGCGCAGCTTGCGCGCGTAGCCCGCGGTGCCGTCGCTCTCGGTGGCGACGCGGGCGGCCTCCTGGCGCTCCTCGACCTCGGCGTCGGTGGGCAGCTGCGAGACGGCCTTCTCGATCAGCACGTTCTTGATCCACTGCTGGGTCAGGGTCGAGGCGCCCTGCCGGGTCTCGCCCGCGGCCAGGTTCACCGCGAGCGCGCGGCCCATGCCCTCCGGGTCGACCCCGCCGTGCTCGTAGAACCGGGAGTCCTCGATCGCGACGATGGCGTCCTTGACCGGCTGCGCCATCCGGTCGAGCCCCACGACCACCCGGTTCTGGTAGTAGAACGTGGCCATCAGCGAGCCGTCGGCGAACAGCACCCGCGACTGCTGGCTCAGCGGCTGCTCCTGCAGCTCCGCGGGCAGCTCGGTGAACATCTCGGCCGTGCCCTGGGCTGCGGAGCCCGCGGCGGCGACGCCGGGCACCAGGACGCCGGCGGCCAGCACGCCCGCGCCGAGGCTGGTGGCGATCAGGGCGGCGAGCAGGCCGGCGGCCCGCCCGGCCGTGGCGGCGATGCCCGGGCGTGAGCCGGACGAGGGCTGCGGCATGACGACCAGGGTACGGCGGGGGGCCGACTGCACGGGTCCGCTGATCACCCCGACCCACGGTGACTAGTCACCCGGGCGCCGAAGATGACCCACCGTGGCCATGGGCTTACCGAATGACATGTCCGTAATTTTCTCCGTGCCGGACAGGTCGCGCAGGTCGGGTTCCACCCGATCAGCCCTCCCGCCCGGAGCACCACAGCACAGCCGCTGGTCACGCACCCGGCGCCGTCCCCGCGGCGCGACGACAGCGCCTTCCCCCGCTGCCCCCCTCCCGAGAGGCCTTCCTCGCATGCTGAACCTCGAGACGCCCACGTGGTCCGCCCAGGCGAAGTGCAAGGGCGTCGACCCCGACGAGCTCTTCGTCCAGGGCGCCGAGCAGAACCGGGCCAAGATCATCTGCAAGGCGTGCCCCGTGCGCACCGAGTGCCTCGCCGACGCCCTCGACAACCAGGTGGAGTTCGGCGTCTGGGGCGGGATGACCGAGCGCGAGCGCCGCGCCATCCTCAAGCGCCGCCCGAACGTGCGCTCCTGGCGCCGGCTGCTCGAGACCGCCCGCGAGGAGCACGAGCGCGCCGCCGCGGCCGAGGAGTCGGCGACCGCCACCGCCTGACCCACCTGACCCGCCCGGCCCGCTCAGGAGCGGGCCAGGTCGGCGGCCACCTCCCGCAGGGCCACGACGTCGTGGACGTCCACGGGCCTGGCCGCCGCGGTGGCCACCGCGGCGGCGTCGTGGTCGCCGAGCAGCCCCTGCACCGCCGCGGCCTCGGCCGCCGCCGTCAGCGCCAGCTCCGCGTGGAGGCGGAGCAGCGCCGCAGCGCGGTCGTGGCCAGCCGCCTCGAGCACGGCGGCGAGCCGCCCGGCCTCCTCCGCCCCCAGGTGCGCGGCGCCGGGCGCGAGCACCGTGGCGCGGTTGACCACCAGCGCCGCCGTGGGCAGCCGGTCGCGGGCCAGCCGCTCGAGCAGGAAGCGGGCCTCCGCCAGCGCGTCGGCCTCGGCCGCGGTGACCACCACGAACGCGCTGCCCGGCGCGGCGAGCGCGGCCGACGTCGTCAGCGCCCGCTGCTGGAACCCGCCGAAGACCACGTCCAGGCCCTGCACCAGCGCCTGGACGTCGCGCAGCAGCGCCCCGCCCAGCACCTTGTCCATCACCGCGGCCACGCCGCCGGTGATGGACGAGGTCACCCGGCCCGCCACGGCGGCGGGCACCGCGGCCAGGCCGGCGCGCGGGGTCGAGGGCCGGCGCAGCAGGGTGACCAGGCGGCCGTCGAGGAAGCGGCCGAGCCGCGCCGGGGCGTCGATGAAGTCCAGCGCCGAGCGGCTGGGCGGGGTGTCGACCACCACCAGCTCCCACGGCGCCTCGCCGCTGAGCGCGGCCTCGCGCAGCTGCCCGAGCCGCTCCATGGCCATGTACTCCTGGGTGCCCGAGAACGAGCCGGCCACCGAGCCGTACACGGGGTTCCGCTTCAGCTGGGCGGCCCGCTCGGGCGGCAGCGCGTCGTCCACGAGCGCGTCGAGGGTGGCGCGGGCGTCGAGCACCGCGGCGTGCAGCGACCCGCCGGCGCCGGTGCTCACCCCGGCCACCGGCCGCGGCTCGGCCGTGCCCCCGTCGACCAGCCCCAGGGCCTGCGCCAGGCGCCGCGAGGGGTCGACGGTGAGGACGACGACCCGGCGCCCGCGCTCGGCCGCCCGGACGGCGAGGGCCGCCGCCGTCGTCGTCTTGCCGACCCCGCCCGAGCCGCAGCAGATGAGGGTGCGGGTGGCCGGGTCGTCGAGCAGGGCGTCCAGGGCCCACGCGGCGGCGGTCACGGCAGCTGCTCGCCGAGGCGGTCGGCGAGGGCGTAGAGCCCGGCCAGGTCGAGGGCGCCGGGCACCTGGTGCAGGTCGGCCACCGGCTGGCCGAGGCCGGCCAGCGCCTCCCGGTGCCGCTGCTGCGCGGTGACGGCCAGGGCCCGCGCGGCACCCTGGTCCACCACGCCGGCGGCGACCTCGCGGGCCGGGCCGGCGGCCATGCCCGCCTCCTCCAGCGCGGGCGCCACCTCGGCGTCCGCGGGGACCGGCGGCACCGGGCGCAGCACCCGGTTGGCCACCACCAGGCCCAGGGGCAGCCCCGCCTCGGCCAGCTCGGCGGCGGCCTCGACGGTCTCCTGCACCGGCAGGTCCTCCAGCAGGGAGACCAGGTGCACGGCCGTGGCCGGGGAGCGCAGCAGCCGGGCCACCGACGCGGCCTGGCCCGCGATCGGGCCGCCGCCCGCGAGGGTCGCCAGCTCGTCGCCGATGCCGAGGAACGCGCTGATCCTCCCCGTGGGCGGGGCGTCGAGCACCACCGCGTCGTAGGTCCACGGCACCGGGCCGCCCGCCGGCGCGCCGCCGTGCGCGGGGTCGGGGGCCTGGTCGGCCTCGGGCTCGGTGCCCCCGCTGCCCCGGGTGCCGTCGACGCGGCGGCGGGTGGCCTCGTAGACCATCCCGACCAGCAGGATGTCGCGCAGCCCCGGGGCGACGGCGGTGATGAAGTCGACCGCGCCGACCTTCTCCAGCGCCGCCCCGGCGCGGCCGAGCCGGTAGAAGGTGTCGAGGTAGAGCAGCAGGGCGCTGCGCGGCTCCACCGCCAGCGCCACCACCTGCCCGCCCCCCGCGCCCTCGGCCACCTCGGTCTCGCGCGGGGGCAGGTCGTCGACCTCGAGCAGCCGGGCCACGCCCTGGCGGCCCTCCACCTCGCACAGCAGCACGCGGCGGCCCTCGCGCGCCAGGGCCAGGGCCAGGGCGGTGGCCACGGTGGTCTTGCCGGTGCCGCCCTTGCCGGTGACCACGTGCAGGCGCACGGGATCGGCGGGGCCGTCGGGGTGGGTCGGTGCCGGGGCAGCGGTGTCCGCGGGCACCGGCCGACCCTACGCGCGGCCCCGCCGGCCGGCGCGCGTCGGGTCGCCGCGACCGCACTAGGGTCGGCCGCATGACGCAGTGGGAGTACCTGACGGCGCCCCTGATCGTGCACAGCACCAAGGCCATCCTCGACAACTTCGGCGAGGAGGGCTGGGAGCTCGTGCAGGTCGTGCCCGGCCCCGGCGGCAACGGGCTGGTGGCCTACCTCAAGCGCCCGAAGGCGTGACCGCGGCCGACCGGCTGGCCGCGCTGGGGCTGGCCCTGCCCACCGCCCCCGTGCCGCTGGCCGCCTACGTGCCCGCCGTGCGCACCGGCTCGCTGGTCTTCACCTCGGGGCAGCTGCCCCTGGTCGACGGCGCCCTCGCGGTCACCGGCGTCGTGGGCGAGGAGGCCGGTGCCCCCTCGTGGCCCGGCGGCCCGCCGCTGGTCGACCCCGACGCCGCGCGCGAGCTGGCGCGCACCGCCGCCCTCAACGCGCTGGCCGTGGTGGCCGCGGCCCTGGCCGGCGCCGGCGCCGAGGGGGGCGCCGCGGCGCTGGAGCGCGTGGTGCGGGTGGTCAAGCTCGTCGGCTACGTGGCCAGCGCCCCGGGCTTCACCGGCCAGCCCCGCGTGGTCGACGGCGCGAGCGCCCTGCTGGGCGAGGTGCTCGGCGACGCCGGGCGCCACGCGCGCAGCGCCGTCGGGGTCGCCGCGCTCCCGCTGGGGGCCCCCGTCGAGGTGGAGCTCGTCGTCGAGGTCGCCTGAGGCGGCCACCACCGGCCCAGTAGGGGAGGATCGCCGTCGTGGACGAGCGCATCGTGCGGCAGGCGCCGCTGTTCGAGGGGCTGGACGAGGCCTCCGCCAGTGCCCTGCTGGGCATGGTCACCGAGATCAGCCTGACCCGGGGCGAGCTGCTGTTCCGCGAGGGCGACCTCGACCACCGGCTCTTCGTCATCGACTGCGGCAAGATCAAGCTCGGCCGCGGCTCGTCCGACGGGCGCGAGAACCTGCTCGCGGTGCTCGGCCCGGGCGAGATGTTCGGCGAGCTCTCCTGGTTCGACCCGGGCCCGCGCACCTCCTCCGCGACGGCCGTCTCGCCGACCACGCTGGCGATGCTCGACCACGACGACCTGCGGATGTGGATGAACGACCGCCCCGAGGTGGCCTCGCACCTGCTCCAGGCGCTGGCCCGGCGGCTGCGGCGCACCAACAGCGTGATCGCCGACCTGGTCTTCACCGACGTCTCCGGCCGGGTGGCCAAGACCCTGCTCGACCTCGCCCAGCGGTTCGGGCGCCCCTCCGAGCGCGGGCTGCGGGTGGCGCACGACCTCACCCAGGAGGAGCTGGCCCAGCTGGTCGGGGCCTCCCGGGAGACGGTCAACAAGGCCCTGGCCGACTTCGCCGCGCGCGGCTGGCTGCGCCTGGAGGCCCGGGCGGTCGTGCTGCTCGACATCGACCGGCTGCGCCGCCGCTCCCAGTGAGGCGGCCGGTCGGGCGGGCCTACCGGACCCCGAGGCAGCCGGACGGGTCGGCGGCGTAGCGGGCGACCAGCTCGTCGGTGACCTCGTCGAGGCGGCTGCGGACGGCTCCGGCGTAGGCCATCAGCTCCCGGCGGGCGACGGCGACCTCGAGCAGGGCGTCGGCGAGGTCGTCGCCGCTGCCGCCGCCGTGCACCAGGGTGCGCAGCGCCGCCGGGTCGAAGGCCCCCGCGAGCGCCTCGACGGGCGAGGCGGCGTCGGTGGCCAGGTCGAGGCGCGCCTGCACCAGCCGCTCCCAGCGGCGGGCGCGGTCGCACTCG
>CADCUY010000223.1 GCA_902806005.1 uncultured Quadrisphaera sp.
GGCGCGCGCCTGCCCGGCGGCGTCGACGGCGTCGACGGCGGCCAGGGCCGCGTCGTCGACCGCCCGGCCGGCGCGGGTCAGCGCCACGCCGCGGGCCTCGACCTCGCCGAAGCGCACCCGCAGCGAGCCCGGGGCCACGCTGCCGTCGGCCTCGCGGAAGGCCCGCGGCTCCGCGAGGGCGCGGAAGGAGGTCTGGCGCAGCAGCACGTCGGGCCCCTCCCAGCGGGGCGGGCCCTGGACGGCGTCGATCATCGTGATCCCGCGCGCCGACATCCGGGCGTACAGCTCGTCGATGTCGAGCACCCGGGGCGTCAGGTGGTTGATGTGCGTCGAGCGCACGCCGCCGACGTCGGCCGCCACGGCGCTGACCGCCTCGAGCTCGGCGTACCAGGCCCGGTCGATCGGCTCCGTGCCCAGCGCGAACGCGCCGGTGGCCAGGGCGAGCAGCTCCTCGGCGGCGTCCTCGGGCAGCCCGCCGTCGGCGGTGGCGCGGTCGGCGAGCTCCAGCAGCCGGGGCGAGAACAGCTCGCGGCCCTCGAGGAAGGCGGTCAGCCGCGCGGCGAGGTCGGCGGAGAAGAAGCGCCGGTCGGGCACGGCCAGCAGCGAGGTGAAGACCCGGAACGGGTTGCGGGCCAGCTCCTCGGGCTCGGTGGGGCGGAAGGCGGTGGAGACCACGGGCACCGAGGACGCCGAGGCGTCGCGCAGGTCGTAGAAGCCGGTGGGGTGCATGCCCATCGCGGCGAAGACCCGCGCGACCTGGGCCAGCTCGGCGGGGGTGCCGACGCGGATGGCGCCGTGGCGCTCGGCGGTCACCCGCTCGATGGAGCCGAGCCGCTGCGCGTCGGCGCCCGTGGCGGCGGCAGCGTCGACGACGGCGCGGTTCACCTCCTGCGCCACGGCCACGAGCGTGGTGTAGGCGGGCACCTCGCGGCCGTACAGGTCGGACAGGCGCTGCGCGAAGCGGGCGCGCAGCTGCCACGGCAGCACGGCGGGGGTGGTCACGGGCGGCTCCTCAGACGATGTTCAGCTCGGTGCGGACCGGGGCCCGGGTGAAGCGCCGGGCGTCGAAGCCCGTGAGGTCCACCGCGGGCTCGCGGCCCAGGTGCAGGTCGCGCACCGCCTCGCCGACCGCGGGCGCCTGGAGGAACCCGTGGCCGGAGAACCCGGCGGCGTACAGGAAGCGGGCCCCTGCCGCCGGGCCGGCGGAGAGGTCGGCCTCGCCGATGACGGCGTTGCGGTCGGGGGTCACCTCGTACAGCCCGGCCCACCCGCGCTCCAGCGGCAGGGGCGCCAGCGCGGGGGCGCACACCGCCAGGGCCTCGCGGAGCAGGGCGTGCCAGTCGGTGCTCACGGCGGTGTCGAAGCCGGGCGGCTGGCCGGGGTCGGCGATGCCGACGAGCAGGTCGCCGTCCTCGCCGGGGTGGAAGTAGGCGGTGGTGGTGTAGTCGATGGTCAGCGGCGTGCCCGCCGACGGGGGCAGCGGCGGGCGCAGGGGCGCGGTGAAGGCGATCTGCCGGCGCAGCGGCACGACCGGCAGGTCGACCTCCACCATCGCCGCCACCCGGCCGGCCCAGGCGCCGGCGGTGCAGACCACCGTGGGCGCGGTGACCACGGCGTCGGCGGTGCGCACCGCCAGGGCGCCCCCGCCGGCGTCGTCGATGCCCACCACGGGCGAGCCGGTGCGCACCTCCACCCCGAGCGCACGGGCGGTGGCGGCGTAGCCGCGCACCACCGCGGACGGCCGGGCGTAGCCGTCGTCGGCGCACCACGCCGCACCCGCCAGGACGGCGGGGTCGACGTACGGGCACAGCGCGGCGGCCTCCTGCGGGGAGATGACGCGGCTGTCGACCCCCAGCTCGTTCTGCAGGGCGGTGCTGGCCGCGAACGCGGCGACGTCGGCGCCGGTGCGCAGCAGGAACAGGTAGCCGACGCGGCGCAGGCCGATGTCGGTGCCGTGCTCGGTGGCGAAGCGGCCGTAGGCCTCGAGGCTGC
>CADCUY010000224.1 GCA_902806005.1 uncultured Quadrisphaera sp.
CCAGCCGGGCAGCACGTCGCCGGTGCGGGCGACCACCGGCACCGGGGAGCCTGCGCCGGCGAGGGCGGCGAGGGTGTCGGCGACCACCGAGGAGCCGCCGCGGGCGGCGACGACGACGCTGCGGGGCCGGTCGGAGGGGTCGAGGCGGGTGATGCCCGACTCCTCGACCAGCTCCACGGCCCGCCGCACCTGGGCGCCGGCCCCGGCGAGGGCGCGCAGCACCCCCGACCCGTCGGCCGCGGCGAGGGCGGCCTCGTCGTCGAGCAGCTGCTCGTCGACGCCGCTCACGCGGGGCTGCCGGCGCGGACCTGGGCGAGCACCTCGTCGCGCACCCGGCGCATCGTGGCGTCGTCGGCGCCCTCGACGTTGAGCCGCAGCAGCGGCTCGGTGTTCGAGGGGCGGAGGTTGAACCACCACCACGGCGCCTCCCCCGGCGGGGAGGTCAGCGTCAGGCCGTCGAGGTGGTCCTCCTGCGCGCCGCGGGCGGCCCAGGCGGTGCGCACCGCCTCGGTGGTGGCGGCGGCGTCGGCCACGGTGGAGTTCACCTCGCCGGACGCGGCGTAGGGGTCGTAGGCGGCGACCAGCGCCGACAGCGGCCCGTCCTGCTCGCCGAGCGCGGCGAGCACGTGCAGCGCGGCGAGCATGCCGGTGTCGGCGCCCCAGAAGTCGGCGAAGTAGTAGTGCGCGGAGTGCTCGCCACCGAAGACGGCGCCGGTGCGCGCCATCTCGGCCTTGATGTAGGAGTGCCCCACCCGGGTGCGCACGGGGGTGCCCCCGGCGGCGGCGACCAGCTCGGGCACCGCCCGCGAGGTGATGAGGTTGTGCAGCACCACCGCGCCGTCGTCGCCGCTGCGGGGGGCGGCCAGGGCGCGCAGGGCGACCAGGGCGGTGACCGCGCTGGGGCTCACCGGCTCCCCGCGCTCGTCGACGACGAAGCACCGGTCGGCGTCGCCGTCGAAGGCGAGCCCGAGGTCAGCACCGGCGGCCCGCACCGCGGCCTGCAGGTCGCGCAGGTTCTCGGGCTCCAGCGGGTTCGCCTCGTGGTTGGGGAAGGTGCCGTCGAGCTCGAAGTACAGGGGCAGCACCTCCAGCGGCAGGGCCTCCAGCCCCGCGGCGGTGCCGAGCACGGCGGGGGCGGTGAGCCCGGCCATGCCGTTGCCGGCGTCGACGACCACGCGCAGGGGCCGCGAGGAGCGCAGGTCGACCAGCGAGCGCAGGTGCCGCGCGTAGTCGGCGAGCAGGTCGCGCCGGGTCACGCCGCCGCCGCCGTCGCGCGGGAGCGGCACGGCGCCGTCCAGGTGCTGCTGGGCGAGCTCGCGCACCTGCGCCAGCCCCGTGTCCTGCCCCACGGGCTTCGCGCCGGCCCGGCACAGCTTGATGCCGTTGTAGCTGGCGGGGTTGTGGCTGGCGGTGAACATCGCGCCGGGGGCGTCGAGGGCGCCGGAGGCGTAGTACAGCCCGTCGGTGGAGCACAGGCCGACGACCAGCACCTCGCCGCCCGCGCCGGTGACGCCGCGGGCGAAGGCCTCGACCAGGGACGGCGAGGAGGGGCGCATGTCGTGCCCGACGACGACCAGGGGCCCCCCGGCGCCGTCGGGGCCGACCTCGAGCACCCGGGCCGCCGCGGCGCCGATCGCCTCGGCGACGCCCTCGTCGAGCTGGGTGCCCACCAGGCCGCGCACGTCGTACGCCTTGATGATCGCGGACAGGTCGACGGGCGCGCTCGGCATGGCGCTCAGGGTAGGGCTGCCCCGGTGGCGGGCCCGCCGCGTCGGGCGGCCGGGGGCCCGCTCAAGTCCGGCGGCGTTTCCGCCGATCACCCGGGTGGCTCAGCGCACCCGCCACCGGGTGCACCCGCCACCGACCCGGAGGACCCGCATGGCGACCACCACCGCCACCCCCGCCCGCGAGGGCGCCCAGACCGCCGAGACCCCGCTCGCACCCCGGCCCGCGGCGGCCGCGCGCCCGGCGCGGCCCCGCCGCCGCCGGC
>CADCUY010000225.1 GCA_902806005.1 uncultured Quadrisphaera sp.
GGACGCCGAGGCCTCCGCGAGCAGCGGGGGTGTCAGCCCCGAGGAGCCGAGTGCGGCCCCGGCGGTGCCGAGGACGAGCAGGGCGACGACCGCGCGGGTGGTGGTGCGGGTGGGCAGCCGGCGCAGGGGCCGGCGGGCGGAGCGGAGGAGCACGAAGGGCCTTCCAGGCGGCGCAGCCCGCACCGGGCGCGCGTCGGTCACCGGGCGCGGCTCGGAGGCACCCGGGGGAAGGCGGGCAGAGCGGTGCAGGAGCAGGCCGTGATCGCTCGGGCACGGCCGCGAGCAGACCACCGGCGTGCGCCAGGTGCTGTCGGGCCATACCGAAGCACCCGGGTGCCCCATCTGTCCAGTTCGTCACGCTTCGCAGGGGCAGCTGACGCTCAGCTGCCGAAGCGGCGCTCCCGTTCGGCGTAGGCCCGCAGGGCCCGCAGGAAGTCGACCCGCCGGAAGTCGGGCCAGAACGCCTCGCAGAAGTAGAACTCGCTGTGCACGCTCTGCCACAGCAGGAAGCCGGACAGGCGCTGCTCGCCGGAGGTGCGGATCACCAGGTCGGGGTCGGGCTGGCCCCGGGTGTAGAGGTGCTCGGCGATGTGCTCGACGTCGAGCACCCCGGCGAGCTCCTCGATCGTCGTCCCGCGCTCGGCGTGGGCGGCGAGCAGGGAGCGGACGGCGTCGGCGATCTCCCGGCGCCCGCCGTAGCCCACGGCCACGTTGACGTGCAGCCCGTCGGTCGCCGCGGTCGCCTCCTGCACCCCCAGCAGGCAGGCGCGGGTGCGCTCGGGCAGCAGGTCGAGGGCGCCGACCACGCGCACCCGCCACCGGCCGGCGCGGGCCAGGCGGTCGACGAGGTCCTCGATGATCGCGATCAGGGGGGCGAGCTCGGCCTCGGGGCGGCGGAGGTTGTCGGTGGAGAGCATCCACAGCGTCACGACCTCGACCCGCGCCTGCTCGCACCAGACCAGCAGGTCGAGCACGCGGTCGGCCCCGGCGCGGTGGCCGTGGGCCGCGGGCTCGCCGAAGGTGGCGGCCCAGCGGCGGTTCCCGTCGAGGATCACCGCCACGTGGCGGGGGGTCTTGGCGTCGCGCAGCCACCGCCGCAGGCGTCGCTCGTAGAGCGGGAGCAGCAACGGTCGCACCCCCCACCGCACGGGTGAACCGTACTCCTGGGCGAGCGCCCGCAGGCCGGGCGGCCGTCCTCGGCGGCGACGAACCTACGGTTGCGTAGGTTAGCCTCGGAGGGTGCCTCGTCCCCCGTCACCGGCGGCCGGTGCGGCCGACCTGGCGGCCGCCGTCAAGCCCCGCCTGCGCGGCTGGGTGCACCTGGGCGCCTTCCCGCTGGCGATGGCTGCCGGCGTGGTCCTGGTGGTGCTCTCGCCCGCTGGTGGACCGCGGTGGGCCGCCGCGATCTTCGGGGCCACCGCCTCGCTGCTGTTCGGCACCAGCGCGCTCTACCACCGGGGCACGTGGTCGCCGCGCGCCGAGCTGGCCCTCAAGCGGCTCGACCACTCGAACATCTTCCTCATCATCGCCGGCACCTACACGCCGCTCGCGGTGGTGCTGCTGCCGAGCCCCTCGGCCCGCACGCTGCTGACCGTGGTGTGGGTCGGCGCCCTGCTGGGCGTGGCCTTCCGGGTGGCGTGGACGGGGGCGCCGCGGTGGCTGTACGTGCCGCTGTACGTGGCGCTGGGCTGGGTGGCGGTCGCGTACCTGCCGGCCTTCGGGCGCACCGGCGGCGCGGCGGTGGTGGTGCTCGTGGTGCTCGGGGGCGTGCTCTACAGCGCCGGCGCCCTGGTGTACGGCACGCGGCGGCCCGACCCGAGCCCGCGCTGGTTCGGGTTCCACGAGGTCTTCCACGTGCTCACCGTGGCCGGGTTCGCCGCGCACCTGGTGGCCGTCTTCCTGGCCGTGGCCCGGCTGGGAGCCGGCGCGGCCTGAGCCGCCGGGCGCCCGCCCGGCCGACCCGGCCGCCGCGGCGCGGCCCCCGCGC
>CADCUY010000226.1 GCA_902806005.1 uncultured Quadrisphaera sp.
CGTCGCCGCGGCTCCGGCCGGGTCGCCGAGCACGCCGAGCAGCGCCGCCGCCAGCGCCCCGGCGGCGCCGGCCCCGCTGAGCGCGCCCAGCGAGGTGCCCGGCGGGTGCTCGAGCACCCGGCGGAAGGCCGGCAGGTCGCTGGCCACGACGGGCGTGCCCGCGGCCATCGCCTCCACCAGGACGATGCCGAAGCTCTCGCCGCCCGTCTGCGGGGCGACGTAGACGTCGGCCGAGGCCAGCAGCGCGGCCTTCGCCTCCTCGTCCAGCGGCCCCAGCACCTCCACGGACGCGGCCCGCGGCCCCGCCGCGGCGAGCGCCTGCGCCGGGTCGCCGCGCCCCGCCACCAGCACCCGCACGCCCGGGTGCGCCGCGACCAGGGCGGGGAGGGCCGCCACGAGCACCGCCAGGCCCTTGCGCGGCTCGTCGAAGCGGCCGAGGAACGCCACCGTCGGGGCCGCCGGGGTGCCACGCCACTCCTCGCGGGGCCGGGCGGTGGCGAAGCGCTCGACGTGCACCCCGTTCGGCACCACCACCGCGTCGCCCCCCAGGTGGTCGACCAGCGTGCGGCGGGCGTCCTCGCTGACGGCGATGTGCGCGGTGACCTTCTCCAGGGTCGGGCCCGCCAGCGGCTCGGCCAGCTGCATCGCCCGCGAGCGCAGCTGCGCGCTGTGCCAGGTGGCCACGATCGGCCCGCTGGCCGCCCACAGGGCGAGCAGGGAGACGCTGGGCGCGAGCGGCTCGTGCAGGTGCAGGACGTCGAAGGCGCCGTCCGCGACCCAGCGGCGCACCCGCACGGCGGCCACCGGGCCGAAGACGAGGCGGGCCACGGAGCCGTTGTAGGGCACCGGCACGGAGCCCACCAGGGTGTCGACGTGGCCCGGCACGGGAGTGCCCTCGTCGGCGGGGGCCAGCACGCGCACGGCGTGGCCCTGCGCGATCAGGTGCGCCGCGAGCTCGGTGACGTGGCCCTGCACCCCGCCGGGCACGTCCAGGGAGTACGGGCAGACCAGGCCCACCCTCACCGGGCGCTGCTCACGGGCGGGCGAGGTCGGCCGTGAACACCCGCTGCAGCATGTGCCAGTCCGAGGGGTGCTCGGCGATGTCGCGGGCCAGGTGGTCGACGCACGCCTGGGTCATGGCCCGCACCTGGCCGGCCCGGCCGCCGACCGCGGCGGCGTCGGGCACCGGCACCTCGTGCACGGCGGCCACCAGGGTGTGGGCCAGCCGCCACCGCGGCACCCCCGCGGCGCGCTCGACGTGGCAGGTGACGGTGAACAGCGGCGCGCCGCTGGCCAGGGCCAGGCTCGCGGGGCCGGAGGCGACCCGGGCCGGCTCCCCGAACAGGAGCACGTCGATCCCCCGGCCGGTGAGGTCGCGGTCGGCGACCAGCGGCACCAGGCCGCCGTCGCGCAGGGCCCGCAGCAGCTCGCCCGAGCCGCCGCCGCCGACGTGCGGGAGCACGCGGATGCCGAGCGAGGTCCGGTAGGCCACGAAGGCGTCGTAGAGCTCCGCGGGCTCGAGCCGCTCCGCGACCGTGGTCACCGGCCTCAGCTCGGTCGCCGCCCACGCCCCCAGGTGGTCCCAGTTGCCGCAGTGGCCCAGGAAGACCACCGCCCCCCGGCCGGCGTCCAGGGCGGCGCGCAGCCGCTCGGCGCCCTCGAACCGGACGGCGGCGACCAGCCGCTCGCGCGACCACCCCGACATGGCGAAGGCGTCGCACCAGTAGCGCAGGTACGAGCGCATGCCGGCCCGGGAGCGCCGGCGCAGCTCCGCGGCGTCGGCGCCGGGGCGCACCCGGGCGAGGTTCGCCTCCAGCTGGCGCACCCCGCGCCCGCGCCGCCACCACGCCGCGTCGGCCACCACCCCGAAGAGGGCGCGGGCGGCGGGCTCGGGCAGGCGCGGCACCACGCGCCAGGCCAGCAGCAGGACGGTCCGGAGCCCGCGGCTCACCGGGCCGCTCCGCCGCGGGTGACCGCGCGGGGGC
>CADCUY010000227.1 GCA_902806005.1 uncultured Quadrisphaera sp.
TGATCGGCGTCCTGAGCGCCGGTCGCAGGGCCGCGTTGCTCGTCCTGCCCCGGGACGGGCAGCCCGCTCACCGGAGGACCGGCGTCAGCACCGTGGGAAGCGGTCGGATCAGCGACCGACCTCGCGCTTCTCCTTGATCTTGGCGGCCTTGCCGCGCAGGTTGCGCAGGTAGTACAGCTTCGCGCGGCGCACGTCGCCGCGGGTGACCACCTCGATGTGGTCGATGGCCGGGGAGTGCACCGGGAAGGTGCGCTCGACGCCGACCCCGAAGCTGACCTTGCGGGCGGTGAAGGTCTCGCGCACGCCGCCGCCGGAGCGGCGGATGACCGCGCCCTGGAAGACCTGGATGCGGGAGCGGGTGCCCTCGACGACCTTCACGTGCACCTTCACGGTGTCGCCGGCGTCGAACGGCGGGACGTCGGAGCGCAGGGACGCGGCGTCCAGGGCGTCGAACTTCTGCATGGTGGGTCCACTCCTCGCAGGCGCCCCGGGTCGCGCGCGTGATCGGGGCGGCGGGCCGCCCATCCTGGTGGTGCTTCGGCTGGTGTGCGTCTCGTGCGGTCAACGCCGGGCTCCGCCCACCCCCCGGGGCAGGTGCGGTGCCGGCCGTGGCACGACGTCACATCATGCCACGGGCCGGCAGTGCCCTCAGCGCCCTCAGCGCCGCGAGAGCCGCCCGCCGTGCACGTGCCAGCCGAGGGTGGCGAGGAAGGCGACGTCGGCGGCGTCGAGGACGGCCGGGTCGAGGGCCGCGAGCAGGTCGGGCCGCCGGCGCGCGGTGCGCGCCAGCGACTGCTCGCGCCGCCACCGGGCGATCCGGGCGTGGTGCCCCGAGAGCAGCACCTCGGGCACCTCGCGGCCCTGCCACACCGCGGGCCGGGTGTAGACCGGGGCCTCGAGCAGGCCGTCGGCGTGCGACTCCTCGACCAGGCTGGCCGGGTTGCCGACGACCCCGGGCAGCAGGCGCACCACGGCCTCGACGATGGCGAGGACCGCCACCTCCCCGCCGTTGAGCACGTAGTCGCCCAGGCTCACCGGGGTGACCGGCATCGCCTCGGCCGCCTCCTCCAGCACCCGCTCGTCGACGCCCTCGTAGCGCCCGCACGCGAACGCCAGCCAGGGCTGCGCGGCGAGCTCGTGCACCACCTGCTGGGTCAGGGGCTGCCCGGCGGGGCTGGGCACGAGCAGGTGCGGCGGCCCGGCCAGCCCGTCGGCGCGCCCGGCGCGGACCACCTCGGCGAGCGCCGGGCCCCACGGCTCGGGGCGCATGACCATGCCCGCGCCGCCGCCGAGGGGGGCGTCGTCGACGGTGCGGTGGCGGTCGGTGGTGTGCTCGCGCAGGTCGTGGACCCGCAGGTCGACCAGCCCGGCGGCCCGGGCCCGCCCGATCAGCGACAGGTCCAGCGGGGCGAGGTACTCGGGGAAGATCGTGACGACGTCGAGGCGCATCAGGGCGCTGCGGGCCCCGGGTCGGGCTCGACCGGCGGGCGCGCCTCGACCAGGCCCCCGGGCGGGTCGAGCACCACGCGGCCGCCGGGGACGTCGACGACGGGCACGATCGCGCTGACGAACGGCACCAGCGCGACCGCGCCGGAGGGCTGCTCGACCAGCAGCAGGTCGTGGGCGGGGCTGTGCTCCAGGCCGGTGACCGTGCCGGCGAGGGTGCCGTCGGCCAGCTCGGCGCGCAGGCCGACGAGCGCGGACACCGGCCAGGCGTCGTCGTCGTCGGGCTCGGCTCCCGGGTCGTCGACGACGAGGAGCAGCGTGCCGCGCAGCTGCTCGGCGGCGTCGCGGTCGTCGACGACCGCGAAGCGCAGCACCGTGCCCGCCCCCTGGGCACGGGCCTGCTCCAGCACCAACGGCCCGACGTCGGCGGGGTCGGTGAGGAAGGAGGCGCCGGGCACGAAGCGGCGGCCCGGCGCGTCGGTGCGCACCTCGACGCTGACCTCGCCGCGCACCCCGTGCGGGCGCCCGACCCTGGCC
>CADCUY010000228.1 GCA_902806005.1 uncultured Quadrisphaera sp.
GCGGGCTTGTGGGCGAGCACCACCAGGTCGACGCGCCGCAGCAGCTCCGCGTTGCTCGCCAGCGCCTCGCCGCCCAGGTCGGCGGCCATCCGCGCGGCGCGCCCCGACCCGCCGTCGGTGCACACGAACGGCTCGCCCCAGCCGGCGGCCAGCGCCCGCGCCATGTTGCCCGACCCCAGGAAGCCCACCAGCACGGTGGCCACCGTAGGGGATCGGGCTCAGCGGCTCAGCGCCCCAGCGGCACCAGCGGTCCGCGCCAGCGCAGCAGCCACGGGCTGACCACGGGCCAGGTGACCACGGTGGTCACGGCGAGGGCGGTGACCACCAGGTGCCCGACCCACGCCCAGGACACGCCGACCCCGAGCCCGTGGATCGCGTAGCCGTTGACCACGGCGTCGCTGACCAGCACCCCGGCGCTCAGGCCGAGGCCCACCCGGCGGCGCAGGGCGAGCACCACCGCGGCCAGGGGGTCCAGCACGGTCAGCGAGACCCAGTAGACGGCCATCCAGCCCGGCACCCGGGCGTCGAGCAGCACCGCCGGCCCCGCGACCGCGACCGCCAGCGTGACCAGGTGCACCACGGCACCCCAGGTGAGCGCGACCAGCTGCACCCCGACCAGCGCCCGCACGAGGGGGCGCACGCCCACCCACCTGCTCGCCACCCCCACGAGCACAGGCTACGGACCGAGGCCCTCGTACCACGCCCAGTGCTGCTCGGCGGCCCTCTCCCAGCTGCACCGGGAAGCGCGGCCGCGCCCGGCGAGCCCCCGGCGCTCGCGCTCGGCGGGCGCCTCGTCCAGCACCCGGGCGAGCGCCGCGGCGGCGGCCTCGGGCCCGTCGACCAGCACCGCGGCGTCGCCGAGCACCTCGCGCAGGACGGGCAGGTCGCGGGCCACCAGCGGCGCGCCGGCGGCCAGCGCCTCCATCGCGGCGAGCCCGAAGCCCTCCCTGGTCGAGAGGAAGCCGACCGCGGAGGCCGCGGCGACGAGCGCGGGGAGCCGCTCGTGCTCGACGGTGCCGAGGACCACCGGCTCGACGCCGAGCTGCTGCGCGACGGCGTCGAAGGAGGCCCGGTAGGCCCGGTGGTCGAACAGGGTCTCGCCCCCGGCGACGACGAGCGCGACGTCGGGGTGGGTCCGCCGCAGCAGGGCCACGGCGCGCACGAGGTCGACCGAGCCCTTGCGCGGCTCGATGCCGCCGACGGACAGGACGTAGCGGCCCAGCCGGGTGCGCCACGAGGCCCGCTCCCCCGCGGCCCCCGGTCGCGCGGTGCGCGACGCGCCGTGCCGGAGGTTCGCTCGCTGGCGCTCGCTCACTCGGAGATGTCGACCTTCTGGATCACCACGTCGGTCAGCGGCCGGTCGGACCGGTCGACGCTGGTCGCGGCGATCCGGTCGACCACGGCGCGCGACTCGGCGTCCGCCACCTCGCCGAAGATGGTGTGGCGGCGGTTGAGGTGCGGCGTCGGGCCCACCGTGATGAAGAACTGCGAGCCGTTGGTGCCGGGGCCGGCGTTCGCCATCGCCAGCAGGTAGGGCCGGTCGAACTGCAGGTCGGGGTGGAACTCGTCGCCGAACTGGTAGCCCGGGCCCCCGCGGCCGGTGCCGGTCGGGTCACCGCCCTGGATCATGAACCCGCTGATGACGCGGTGGAAGACCGAGCCGTCGTAGAACGGGCCGGAGTCCCCGCCGCTGGCGTTGGGCTGGGAGTAGCTCCCCTGCCCGGTGGCGAGCCCGACGAAGTTGGCGACGGTCTTGGGCGCGTGGTTGCCGAACAGGGCGATGCGGATGTCACCCTCGGACGTCCGCAGCGTCGCGGTCTGCTTGGAATCGGTCACGGGCCCATCGTGCCAGCCCCGCGGTCAGAGCGTCGCGCGGAGGAAGCCCGTCACCAGCTCCTCGTAGGCCGCGGGGTCGGCGTTCCACGCCGCGGTGTGCTCGAGGTCGGGCACCTCGACGTAGCGCAGCGGCCAGCCC
>CADCUY010000229.1 GCA_902806005.1 uncultured Quadrisphaera sp.
GGTGGTGGCCCCGGGCAGGGCGGCGTACAGGTCGCCGGGGCGCACCGCGCGCGAGTCGAGGGTGACGCCGGTGACGGGCCGGCCCAGGGCCGGGGAGCCGCCACCGGGGGCCGGCGCGGGCGCCGCGCCGAGCCGGGCGGCGACGTCCGCGACGGTGAGGGGGCCACCGGGACCGCTCGCCTGGGGCACCTGCGGGAGGCTACCGGGCCCGCCCCCCGCGGCGGGGGCACTCGGATCGACGGCGGTCAGCGGGGTCACTCCCAGGTCAGCGGCACGAGGTCGGGCTCGGTGCCGGTCGGGGCCACGCCGCGCTGGGCGAGCGCGTAGGACATGACGTCGGAGAACACCGGGGCGGCCACGGTGCCGCCGTAGTACGCCTCCTGCGGGCGCTGCACGACCACGGAGACGACGAGCTCCGGGTCCTCGGCCGGGGCCATCCCGATGAAGGAGGAGGTGTACTGGCGGTCGGCGTAGCCGTTCTCCCCCGCCGCCTGGGCCGTGCCGGTCTTGCCCGCCACCCGGAAGCCGGGGACGGCCGCGTTCCCTCCGGTGCCGCCCTCGCCGACGGCGCCCTCGAGCATGCTCAGCACCTGGTCGGCGGTGGTCTCGCTGACCACGCGCACGCCCTCGCCGGGGTCGGCGGGCGTGAAGGTGCCGTCGGGGGCGGTGGTGCCGGCGATCGCGTGGGTGGGCATCCGCACCCCGCCGTTGGCGATGGTGGCGAAGACCTGCGCCGACTGGAGCATCGTGGCGGCGAAGCCCTGGCCGAAGAGCACGGTGTACTGCTTCCGGCCGTCCCAGTCGTCCGGGCCCTGGAGGATGCCGGCGCTCTCGCCGGGGAAGCCCAGCGCGCTCTCCTCGCCCAGGCCGAAGGCCCGCAGGTAGTCGTAGCGCTGCTGGCGGCTCAGCCGCTCCCCCACCATCACCGTGCCGGTGTTGGACGACGAGGCCAGCACCCCGGCGAAGGTCAGCTTCTGCTCCGGGTGGGGGGAGGAGTCGCGGAAGGTCTGGCCGTTGGGCGCCGTGTAGCGGTCGGGGATCCGGAACGCGGTGGTCGGCGTGACCAGCCCCTCCTCCAGCGCGGCCGCCGCGGTGACCACCTTGGCCGTCGAGCCCGGCTCGATCACCTGCTGCAGCGAGCGGTTGCCGCGCTCCTCCACCGCCGAGGCCCCGGGGTCGTTCGGGTCGACGGTGCCCGACTCCGCCAGCGCGAGCAGCTCGCCGGTCCTGGGGTCGGTCACCGTGACCGCGCCCCACTCCGCGCGCATGACCTCGACCTGGGCGGCGATCGCCCGCTGGGCGTACCACTGCAGGTCGCGGTCGATGGTCAGGTGCACGTCGTGGCCCGGCACCGGCGCGACCCGGCTGGCCTCGCCCATCGGGATGCGCTGGCCCTTGGCGCCCTGCTCGAAGGTCTCCGAGCCCGGGGTGCCGGTCAGCACCTCGTCCTGCGTGATCTCCAGGCCCGCGCGGGCCTCGCCGTCGCGGCCCACCCAGCCGATGAGGTTGCCGGCCACGTTGCCGGAGGGGTAGGTGCGCAGGCTGGCCTGCTCGGCGTAGACGCCGGTCAGGTCGAGAGCGTCGACCGCCCGCCACTCCGCCGGGGTGACCCCCTTGACCACCACCGCCCAGCGGCGGTCGCCGGTCAGGGCCTCCTGGACCGCCGCGGGGTCGGCGCCCTCGACCAGCGGGACGATGGCGGCCGCCGTGGCCGCCGGGTCCTCGACCAGGGTCTGGTCGACCACGACGTCGCGCCGCTCCACGCTGGCGGCCAGCACGCTGCCGTCGGCGGCGGTGATGTCGCCGCGGGAGGCGGGCAGGGGCACGGTCGTGGTGCGCCCGGCCAGCGCCACCGCGGCCAGCTCGCGCGAGTCGACGGCCTGCAGCTGCAGCAGCCGGCCGCTGAAGACGACGAGCAGGGCCAGCACCACCGCGGTGAGCACCGCCCCCCGCCGGTCGGCGCTGGCG
>CADCUY010000230.1 GCA_902806005.1 uncultured Quadrisphaera sp.
CGGCCACGAGCACCAGCCACGCCGCCAGCGCCCCGCCCGCGAGCGCGAGCAGCGCGTCGGCCGCCGCGGGCACCGGCCCTCAGCCGGCCAGCTCGAGGACCCGGGCGTGCAGCAGCCCGCGCTGCTGCAGCGCCGCGCGCAGCGCCCGGTGCAGGCCGTCCTCGAGGTACAGCTCGCCGCGCCAGGAGACCACGTGGGCGAAGAGGTCGCCGTAGAAGGTGGAGTCCTCCGAGAGCACCAGCGCGAGGTCGAGGGTGCGCTTGGTGGTCACCAGCGACTCGATCCGCACCTGGCGGGGCGGCACCTGCGACCACTGCCGGGACGTCGTCAGGCCGTGGTCGGGGTAGGGACGGCCCTCACCCACCCTGGCGAAGATCATGCCCACGATCCTAGGTGCGGCCCCCGGCCGGCGAGGCCGAGCCGGGGGCCGCGACCGGCCCGTCGGGCGGGCTGCGCGGGTGTCGCGCCGCGGCGGAGGATGCGGGATTTGAACCCGCGAGGGCGTTAACCCAACCCGCGTTCCAGGCGAGCGCCATAGGCCACTAGGCGAATCCTCCGCCGACGATGCTAGCGCCCGGTGCGGCTAGAGTGGGCCGCGACCCCTCGTGCGGCGTCACCCCGCTGAACTCCCCCAGGGCCGGAAGGCAGCAAGGGCAGGCGGGCTCTGGCGGGTGCGCGGGGGGTCCTCGCGTCCCCCGCCCGGGCGTCCCCACCGTGCTCGCGCAGGGCCCTGCGCTGTCGGTGCCCGTGGCTACGCTGCCGGACGTGGCCACCGCCCTGTACCGCCGCTACCGGCCCGAGACCTTCGCCGAGGTCATCGGGCAGGAGCACGTGACCGACCCGCTGCGCTCCGCGCTGCGCGCCGGGCGGGTCGGGCACGCGTACCTGTTCTCCGGGCCGCGCGGGTGCGGCAAGACCACGTCCGCGCGCATCCTCGCCCGCTGCCTGAACTGCGCCGAGGGCCCCACCGACACCCCGTGCGGGACCTGCGACAGCTGCGTGGAGCTGGCCCGCGGCGGCCCCGGCAGCCTCGACGTGGTGGAGATCGACGCCGCGAGCCACGGCGGGGTCGACGACGCCCGCGAGCTGCGCGACCGCGCCACCTTCGCCACCGCCCGCGACCGGTTCAAGGTCTTCATCATCGACGAGGCCCACATGGTCTCCCCGCAGGGCTTCAACGCCCTGCTCAAGATCGTCGAGGAGCCCCCGCCGCACGTGAAGTTCGTCTTCGCGACCACCGAGCCCGAGAAGGTGCTGGGCACCATCCGCTCGCGCACCCACCACTACCCGTTCCACCTGGTGCCCCCGGAGCGCCTGCAGTCCTACCTGGCCGAGGTGTGCGAGGCCGAGGGCGTGCCGGTGGGTCCCGGGGTGCTCGCGCTGGTCGTGCGGGCCGGGGCCGGCTCGGTGCGCGACTCGCTCTCGGTGCTCGACCAGCTGGCCGCCGGCTCCGACGAGGGCGGCATCGACTACGCCCACGCCATCGCCCTGCTCGGGTACACGCCCGCCGCGCTGCTCGACGACGTCATCACCGCGCTCGCCGTCGGCGACGGCGCCACGGTCTTCCGCGTCATCGACCGGGTGGTGCAGGCCGGGCAGGACCCGCGGCGCTTCGTCGACGACCTCCTGCAGCGCCTGCGCGACCTGATCATCATCGACGCGGTGGGCGAGCGGGCCGCGGAGGTCTTCCCCGACACCCCGCAGGACCAGCTGGAGCGGATGGCCCAGCAGGCGGCGGCGTACGGCTCGGGGCCCCTCTCGCGCGCGGCCGACCTGGCGAACGCCGCGTCGACGGAGATGTCGGGGGCCACCTCCCCGCGCCTGCACCTCGAGCTGCTGGGGGCGCGGATGCTCCTGCCCGGGGCCGACGACGCCGAACGCGGCCTCGCGGCCCGGCTCGACCGGCTGGAGCGCCGGCTCTCGGTGCCCAGCGGCGCCCCGCGCGCCGAGGCACCGGCCCGGCCCGCC
>CADCUY010000231.1 GCA_902806005.1 uncultured Quadrisphaera sp.
CCCCCGGGGGCGCCCCCCCCCGGGCGCGGGCCCCCGGGGGCCCGCGCCGCCCCCGCCCCCCGGGGCGGCCGGGGGCGCGGGGCCCCCGGGGCCGGGCGCCGCGCCGCCCGTCAGCGACGGCCCGCCGCCGAGCACGAGGGCCGCGACCACCACCAGCACCGCGCTGGCCACCCGGCTGCGCCCCGGCCCGAGGCGCTGCGGCAGCCCCCGCACGCCCGCGGCGGCGTCCTCCTCGGCGTCGGGCACGGTGTTCGCCAGGTGCGCGCCGAGCCCGAGCAGGGCGCCGACCGCGCACAGCACCCCCGAGGGAGCGGCGCCCGCGGCGGTGGCGGCGACCAGCGGCAGCAGCCCGAAGAAGACCAGGTAGGGCAGCGGGCTGAGCACCGTCTGCTTCAGGCGCAGGTCGTAGGCCAGGCCCGCGGCCACCCCGAGCAGGTGCGCCGTCCCGGGCAGCGCGCCGAGCAGCAGCGACGCGGGCACCGTCGCCGCTGTCGCCACCACCGCCGCGGTGCCCACGAGGCGCCGGCTGAGCGCCCCGGTGGCCACCGGCTTGTCCGGCCGCGCCGCGGCGGCGTCGCGGTCGGCGTCGACGGCGTCGTTGGCCCAGCCGATGGCCAGCTGGCCGGTGAGCACCGCCGCTCCGACGGCCGCCACCTGCGCCGGCGACCCGCCGGCCGCGGCGGCCAGCGCGAGCGCGAAGCCGGTGACCGCCACCGTGGGCAGGGGGTGGCAGGCCCGGGCCAGGCCGAGCACCGCTCCGGGGCGCAGGGCGGGAGGACGGGCGCTCACCCGCCCACCGTCCCACGCCCGGCGCCCGGGCGGCACCGCCGGGCACGACCTACCGTGGCCGCGTGACCAGCATCGGGGAAGAGGCGTCGGCGCAGGAGCAGGCGACCGAGGAGCACTCCACCAGGGGCGCGTACGTGACCTCCGGCGAGGAGTTCACCCGCGACACGAACTACATCGAGGACCGGATCACGCGGGACGGCGACGAGGCCTCCGGCGGCTGGCCCGTGGAGGCCGGCCGCTACCGGCTGGTCGCGGCCCGCGCCTGCCCGTGGGCGAACCGGGCGCTGGTCGTGCGCCGCCTCCTCGGCCTCGAGGACGCGATCTCGCTGGGGCTGACCGGGCCCACCCACGACCAGCGCAGCTGGACCTTCGACCTCGACGAGGGCGGCGTCGACCCGGTGCTCGGCTACGAACGGCTCCAGCAGGCCTACTTCGCCCGCTTCGCCGACTACCCGCGCGGCATCACGGTGCCGGCGGTCGTGGACGTGCCGACCGGGAAGGTGGTGACGAACGACTACCCGCAGATCACCCTGGACCTCTCCACCGAGTGGACCGAGCACCACCGCGAGGGTGCGCCCGACCTGTACCCGCAGGCGCTGCGGGCCGAGATCGACGAGGTGGCGCTGCAGAACTTCCGCGACGTCAACAACGGCGTCTACCGGTGCGGGTTCGCCGGCTCCCAGAAGGCCTACGACCGCGCGTACGACCGGCTCTTCGGGCGTCTCGACCAGCTCGAGGAGCGCCTGGGCACCCAGCGCTACCTCGTCGGCGACACGATCACCGAGGCCGACGTGCGGCTGTTCACCACCCTCGCGCGGTTCGACGCCGTCTACCACGGCCACTTCAAGTGCAACCGGAACAAGCTCGCCGAGATGCCGGTGCTGTGGGCCTACGCCCGCGACCTGTTCCAGACCCCCGGGTTCGGCGACACCACCGACTTCACCCAGATCAAGCAGCACTACTACGTGGTGCACGTCGACATCAACCCCACGCAGATCGTGCCGAAGGGCCCCGACCTCAGCGGCTGGCTGACCCCCCACGGGCGCGAGGAGCTCGGCGGCCGCCCGTTCGGCGACGGCACGCCCCCCGGCCCGCCGCGGCCCGCGGAGGTCGTGCCGCCCGAGCACGGGGCCCTGGCTGCCTGAGCGCGACCGACGGCCCGCGGCTCACCCGTCGCG
>CADCUY010000232.1 GCA_902806005.1 uncultured Quadrisphaera sp.
GGAGTGCACCGCGAAGACCAGCCCGACCTCCGCCGGGGTCAGGCCCCGGGACGACGCGAGGAGCACCATGACGGGCACGACCACGCCCACGGGCACCCAGCGCAGCAGCTTGAGCAGCACGAACCGCCGCCCGGCGCCGGCCGCGGTCAGCGCCGTGCCCCGGAACGCGTTCACAGCGGGTGCTCGGTGAGCGGGAGCACGTCGAGCAGCACGTGCACCTGCGGCTGGTCGGGCTCCTCCGGGGCGTCGCGCCAGCGGGCGAGCACGGCGTCCAGCTCCTCGGCCAGCGCCCTGGCCCGGGCCGGCGAGAGGCGCAGGTGCCAGTCGTTGAGCGACACCGCGGCCAGCCACTCCTCGGGGAGGTCGGCGCGCTGCTCGGCGTGCGCGGCGAGCAGCCGCCGGTGCTGCGAGACCTGGCGGTGGGTCAGCTCCTCGACCACCTCGCGGGCGCCGGGGTCGTCCAGGAAGTCGGACGTCTCCCAGCGCGTGCTGCGGTGCACGGCGCGCCACCAGCGCTCGCGCCCGGTGCCCTGGTCGGCCACCTCCTCGACGAAGCCGTGGGCCGCGAGCTGGCGCAGGTGGTAGCTGGTCGACCCGCTCGACTCCTGCACCCGCTCCCCCAGCCGGGTCGCGGTCGAGGGGCCCTCGAGGCGCAGCAGGCCGAGCAGGGTCATCCGCAGCGGGTGGGCCATGGCGCGCAGCACCCGCGGGTCGCGGACGTCGACCGCGGCCTGCGACGGGGGCACGGGCGGCGGGGTGGGAGCCACGGGTCGACCCTAGACCGCAGAGATGTCTTTGCAAAGAGATCCTTGCTGTCACCGTTGCGCCAGGATGGCGCCGTGAGCGCTCAGGACGACGCCGAGCGGGTGCACGCCGAGACGCGCGCGGCGTGGCGCGCGTGGCTGCTCGCCCACGCCGCGACCGCCGAGCGGGCGTGGCTGGTCTCGTGGCGGTCGCACACCGGCCGTCCCGTGGTCGGCTACGACGCCGCCGTCACCGAGGCCCTGGCCGTCGGCTGGGTCGACAGCGTGCAGCGGAAGGTCGACGAGGACCGGACGATGCTCTACTTCTGCGCGCGCCGCCGCGGCAGCGCGTGGTCGCGGCCGAACAAGGTGCGCGTCGAGGCCCTCGAGCGCGAGGGCCTGATGACCGACGCCGGTCGCCGGGTGGTCGAGGCCGCGAAGGCCGACGGGTCGTGGACGCTGCTCGACGACGTCGAGGACCTCGTGGTGCCGCCCGACCTGGCCGAGGCCTTCGCCCGCCACCCCGGGGCCCGGGAGCACTGGGAGGCGTTCCCGCGCTCACCGCGGCGCGGGATCCTCGAGTGGGTCGCCCAGGCCAGGCGCCCGGCGACCCGGGCCCAGCGGGTGGAGCAGACGGCCGAGCTCGCCGCCCGCGGCGAGCGGGCGAACCAGTGGCCGCGGCCCGGGCGCGAGGGCGCCGGCTGACCCGTCCACAGGTCCGGCGAAACCGCCGTTGCGGGACGAAGCGGGGCGCTACGGTCCGGAGCGATGAGCGGACGAGGCCGGCACCGGGCACAGGTGCGACCGCTGGTCGATCTCCGCGGGCTGACGCGCACGGTGGTGCTGAGCGGGGCGCTGGCCACCGCGCCGGTCCTCGCCGCCGCCGGCACGGCGTCCGCCGCCACCGACAACGGCGACGGCACCGTCACCGTGGAGGGGGGCGACACGGTCTCGGCCATCGCCCGCGCGACGGGGCACAGCACGCAGGCGGTGCTCGACCGCAACGGCCTGGGGTGGACCACGACCATCCGCCCGGGCCAGGTGATCGCGCTCCCGGGCGACGACCAGCGGGCCGTGGCGGCGTCCCGCTCCGACGACCGCCCGGCGCCGCCCCCAGCGGCGCCCGAGGCACCCTCGGCCCCGGCTCCAGCCCCGGCCGCGGCGCCGGACACGTCGGTGGGAGCGGCGGCGCTCGAGGTCGCGCGGG
>CADCUY010000233.1 GCA_902806005.1 uncultured Quadrisphaera sp.
GCCCGGGCCGCCTACGACGGGCGCGCTGGCCACCCGGTGCTGCTCGGCCGCCGCCACTGGGCGGCCGCGGCGGCGGACGCCACCGGCGACCGCGGGGCCGGTCGGTACCTGAAGGGGGCCGGGGCGGTGCTCGTCGAGTGCGCGGACGTCGCCGACGGGGCGGACGTCGACGTCCCGGCCGCGGCGGGGGCCCCGGGCCGCCCGGCGCCTACCCTGGGCCGATGACCGCCGACACCACGCGGGTGAGCACGCCCCGGCGCCGGGTGGTGCTGACCGCCGTCACCGAGGCCGCGCTCGACGTCGCCGCGCACGCCGCCGCCTGCGCCGACGCCGCCGCCGGGGCCACGGTGACCTTCGCGGGGGTGGTGCGCGACCACGACGGCGGACGCCGGGTGCAGCGGCTCAGCTACGTCGGCCACCCGAGCGCCCCGGCGGTGCTCGCACAGGTGGCCGCCGACGTCGCCGCCCGCCACCCCGTCGACGCCCTGGCCGTCTCGCACCGCCTCGGCGACCTCGAGGTGGGCGACGTGGCGCTGGCCGTGGCCGTCTCGGCGGCCCACCGCGGCGAGGCGTTCACGGCCGCCGCCGACCTCGTCGACGAGGTCAAGGCGCGGCTGCCGGTGTGGAAGCGCCAGGTGCTCGGCGACGGCACCGACGAGTGGGTCGCCTGCCCCTGAGGCGCCCGGCGCGTCGGGCCGCCGGCGTCGAACACGCGTCGTAGCCTGAGCGGTCGGGGCCGCTCGGCCAGGGCCCCGCCGTGGTGGTCGCCGTCGTCGAGGGGAGCGCAGGGTGCTCGGTCACTCGCACGCCATGTCGGGCCTGGCGGCCGGAGCCGCCACGCTGCCGCTCGCCCCCGTGCAGGGGCCGGTCGAGCAGGTGGCCTGGGTGGCGGCGTGGGGCGGGTTCGCGCTCCTGCCCGACCTCGACCAGGGGGGCATGCGCTGGCGCGGCCCGCTGCCGAAGCTCAGCGGCTCCACGGTGGCGCGGATGTGGGGCCCGGTGACGACCACGCTGGCCTCCGGCATCGCGGTGCTCGCCCGCGGCCACCGCAACGGCACCCACGACGTCCTGCTCGCCCCCGTGGCGCTCGGCCTGCTGGCCTCGCTGGCGGGGCGGCACCCGATCAGCTCCCTGGTGCTCATGGCCCTGGCCATCGGCCTGGCGCTGCAGGCCTGCCACGTGGTGATCCCCGGCCGGGTCGAGCGCACGGTCGTGGGCAACCTGCTGATCTCCTTCGCCGGCGCCTGGTGGCTGACCTCCGCCGGGGGCGCGGCCCTGCCCTGGCTGCCGTGGGCCGTGGCGGGGGGCGTGCTGACGCACATCGTCGGCGACTTCCTCACCGTCGGGGGCGTCCCCGTGCCCCTGACCTGGATCGACGGCAGGCCCCGCCGCGTGGCCGCCGGCCTGTTCCGCACCGGCGCCGGCGTCGAGGGTCTGCTGGCCGGGGCGTTCGGCGCGACCGCGCTGGTGCTGCTCTACACCGGGACGGCCCTGCGCAGCACGGTCGAGACCGTGCTGGCCTCGCGGGGTCTGTGAGCCCGGCAGGGCCGCCTCCGGATCCCGAGGCTCTGTCACTCCGCTAGCACCGACTGACAGACGGCGCAACGACCGCGAGGGACGGCGTGTCGCAACTTTCACACCAGTCACACACGCCACTGTTGGCGCACTGGCACCGGCCAGCAGCAGTGACTGGAGGAGGACGACATGGGCACCACCCCGCTGGCTCAGGCGCTCGGCGCCGCGGAGGCCGCGCTCGGCCGGGCGCTCGCCGCAGCGGACCCGGCCCTGGTGCAGACCGCGCTCGAGACGGCGGCCCTGCTGCTGGCCGCGGCGTGCGGCGGCCTCGCCCTCCTCCTCGTGGCCAGCACCGCGGAGCAGGCGCCGCCGCCCCGCCGCTCCGCCTGGGCCGCCCGTCCGGCCGCCGTCAGTCCCCGCCGCC
>CADCUY010000234.1 GCA_902806005.1 uncultured Quadrisphaera sp.
GCACCGGGGGCGGCGGGGCCGGTGACCGGCGCGCCGGTCACCTCCAGCTCGCGGCGCGGCTGCGGCAGGGGCGCGAAGACCACGCGGGCCGGCGCTGAGCCGGCAGTGCCGGCCTCGAGCTCAAGCGACGTACTCATCATCGGTCTCCCGCCGGATCGTGATCTGGCCGCTCTCCTCGAGCTGGCGGATGGCCTTGACCACCAGGGCCCGGCCCTCCTCGGCCGCGGACAGGCGCACCGAGCCGAGCAGCTCGATCTCCTCGGTGAGGTTCTCGCGGGCCCGCTCGGAGACGTTGCGCAGCACCTTGTCGCGCACCTCGGTGCGCACGCCCTTCAGCGCCACCGCCAGCGTCGCGGCGTCGACCTCGCGCAGCACCAGCTGCATCGCCTTGTCGTCGAGCGTGAGGATGTCGTCGAAGGTGAACATCTGGCTGCGCACCAGCTCGGCCAGCGCCGGGTCGCGCTTGGCGAGCTCCTCGAGCAGGTGCTTCTCGGTGCCCGGGTCGGCGCGGTTGATCATCTCGACCAGGGGGGTGACGCCCCCGACGACGGCCACCGACTGCGGGGTGAGCACCGAGGAGGCCTTGCGCATGATCGTCTCGGCGACGACGTTGATGACGTCGGGCGAGGTGCGCTCCATCTTCGCGATGCGGTGGGCCACCTCGCCCTGGATCGCCGGCGCGAGGCCGGTGATCGCGGCCGAGGCCAGCTCGGGCCGCAGGTGGGCCAGCACCAGCGCGATGGTCTGGGGGTGCTCGCCGGCGATGAACGAGACGATCTGGCGGGCGTCGGCGTCCATGAGGAAGTCGAACGGCTGCCCGACCTGGGCCGAGGCCACCCGCTCGAGCATGTCGTTGGCCTTCTCGGCGCCCAGCGAGCCCTCGAGCATGGCGCGGGCGTAGTGCACGCCGCCCGCGCCGGGGCCGCCGCTGCCGGTGAGGATGGCGTGGAACTCGAGCAGCACCTCGTCGGCCACCTCGGGCTTGAGCTCCCCCAGGCGCAGGATCTCGGAGGTCAGCTCCTCGATCTCCGGCTCCTTCATCGTGGAGAGCACGCGCGCGGAGCGGTCCTTGCCCATCTGCACGAGCATCATGGCCGCCTTCTGCGGCCCGGTCAGGGCGCCCGCGGTGAGCGGGACGAGCGTGGTGGTCATGGTCAGCGGGTCCTCTCGGAGAGCCAGCCGCGCAGGACGGCGGCCACCTCGGTGGGCTGCTGGTCGACGAGATCGCCGACCTCGGCGCGCCGCAGCGCCTCGGGGCTGGGCCCGGCGGCGACCAGCTGGGGGCCGGCGGGGCCGGCGCCGACGGCGGCGCCGTCCTGGGTGATGACGTCGTCGCGGCGGTACAGGGCGTCGATCTCGCCGAGGTCGACCACCTGGCGGCTGCGCTTCTTCGCGGCCCGGCGCCACAGCAGCGCCAGGACGACGAGGAGCACGAGCACCAGGAGCCCGATCCCGCCGGCCGCGATGAGCTGCTGGCGCTGAGCGGCGGCGTCCGCCGCCGCAGCGGCGGCGAGCTCCTCGGCCGCGGCGTCGGCGGCGGTGGTGTCGAAGGGCAGCTGGCTGACCGCCAGGGTGTCGCCGCGGGCCGCGTCGATGCCGGCCGCCGCGGTGATCAGCTGGGTCAGCTGCGGCACCCCGGCGTCCGCCGCGGCGGTGGTGTCGACGACCACCGCGACCGACTGGCGGCGCACCGCCCCGGGGGCGGCGGTGGTGGTCTCGGTGGTCTTGTTGACGGCGTTGTTCCGGGTGGTCGACTCCTTGGTGTACCCGCCCTGCTCCTCGATGGCGGCCGCGACCTCCTGCCCGTCCATGCCGAGCACCCCGTTGTCGCCCAGGGCCCCGCCGACGCCGGCCTGCGCCCCGACGTAGTTCTCGACCTGGGTCGACTCCGAGAGGGGCTCGACGTCGGGAGTGGAGGTGAAGTCCTCGGTGACGCGCTGGGTCTGGTCGAAGTCGAGCTCGGCGGTGACCGTGGCCACGGCGTTGCCCGGGCCGACGACCCGGTCGAGCATCGACTGCACGGCGGCCTCGGTGCGCTGCTCGTGCTCGTTGGTCTGCCCGTCGCGGCCGCCGATCCCGCCGGAGAGGCCGGAGCCCGCGGCGGAGAGCAGGGTGCCCTCGGAGTCGGAGACGGTCACCTGGTCGACCGCGAGGTCGGGCACCGAGGAGGAGACCAGGTGCACGACCGACTGCACCTGGTCGTCGGTCAGCGCGGCGCCCGCGGCGGTGTCGACGAGCACCGAGGCGGTCGCGGTGCCGGCCTGGTCGTCGAAGATGCTCTCCTCGGGCACGGCCAGGTGCACCACCGCGGTGCTCACCCCGGCGATGCCCTCGATGGTCGAGGCGAGCTCGCCCTCGAGCGCCCGCTGGTAGGTGATCTGCTGCTGGAACTGGCTCGAGGTCATGCCCTCGGCGTCCAGCAGGCTGTAGCCGGTGCTGCTGTCGCCGGGCAGGCCCGCGGCGGCGGCCTTGATGCGCTGGGCGCTGACCGCCTCCTTCGGCACCATGATCGTCGTCCCGCCGTCCTCGAGGGCGTACTCCACGCCGTCGGCGGTGAGCTGCTCGGTGATGGCCTGGGCGTCCTCGCCGGCGAGGTCGGAGAACAGGGGCGCGTACGTCGGCGCCGTCGCCCACCGCGAGAACGCGGCGCCGCCGAGCACGAGCACGGCCACGCCGAGCACCGCCAGCAGCTTCTGCGCGGGGGTGAAGGCGCTCAGGGCGCTGCCCGCGCCGCGGGCGCGGGTCATCAGTCGCTGCGGCATCAGACCTGCATCCTCATGATGTCGTTGAAGGCCTCGAGGGCCTTGTTGCGGACGGCGACCGTCACCTCGGTGGCCACGCGGGCCTGGGTGGCGGCGATGGTGTAGTCGTGCACGTCGGTGAGGTCACCGGTGGCGGCCTTGACGGCCATCTCCGAGGAGGTGGCGTGCAGCTGCTGCACCTGCTCCAGGCTGGAGACCAGCGTGGTGGCGAACCCGCCCGACCCGGCGGCGGCGGCCGCCGCGGAGCCCGGGCCCGACGTCCCGGTCGTGCCCTGCACGCCCGGGGTGGTGAAGACGCTGCCGACGGCGCCCAGCGCCTCGATCGCGGCCATCAGCCGCGGCCGATCGCGAGCGCGGCCTCGTACGAGGTCTTCGCCCGGTCGACCACCGCGGCGTTCGCCTGGTAGGCGCGCTGGCTGATGATCAGCTGGCCCATCTGCGAGGCCATGTCGATGTCGGGGTAGCGCACGTAGCCCTCGGCGTCGGCGAGCACGTTGTCGGGCTCGTAGCGCAGCCGGCCCTCGGCCGAGCCGAAGGCGACGCCGGCGATGTCGACGCCGCCCGCGGAGGTGGCGTAGTCGGTGCCGTAGTCCTTGGCCTGGGCCACGACGTAGCGCTGCTGGAACGCCGCCTCGGTGGTGCGGGAGGCGTTGTTCATGTTGGCGAGGTTGTCGCCGACGGCGTCCATCCACTTGCGCGCCAGGGTCATGCCCGACCCTGCGGCGCCGATCGCTCCGAAGATCGTCACGTCAGTTCGTCCTCAGCGCCGACGAGATGCCCTGCAGCTTGCCGCTCATCGCCTGGGTGATGAGCTGGTAGCGCAGCTGGGTGTCGACGCTGGTGAGGGTCTCGGCGTCGAGGTTGACGTTGTTGCCGTCCTCGCGGGTGGGGGCCACCGACTGGGAGACCGTGGTGCCCGCCCGGCCGCTGCCCGAGGAGACCGCGGAGCGCAGCGCGTCCTCGAAGCCGACCCGGGAGGCGAGGTAGTGCGGGGTGTTGATGTTGGCGATGTTGTCGGCGGTGGCGCGCTGTCGCGCGGCCAGCCCGTCGAGGGCGGAGCCCAGCGCCGTGGCGCTGACGGAGTCGAACACGGGGCCTCCAGGTGCGGGGGGCTCCGCAGCGCGGGGCTCCCTGTGGGGGCGGCCGGTTCCGTGGCCTGGTGTCGAGCGGTCCGTCGCTCAGGGGAGTTCTCGGCAGGTCGGGCCCGGACCTGTAGCGCGAGTTCCCACTCCGGCACTCCCCACCCCGCACTCGTGGGGGTGCGTGTGCTCAGGGACGGCCCAGGGGCGCACGTACCCCCACGAGTGCGGGGATGGGGTCAGCCGCCGACGGAGGCGGTGAGCGCCATGGCCTCGCCCAGCGCCGCGAGGTAGGCCAGGGCCACCCGCTCGTCGTGGCCGGCGGCGGCGCGCGCGGCGGCGGGCACG
Source organism: uncultured Quadrisphaera sp. (assembly GCA_902806005.1). Taxonomy (GTDB): domain Bacteria; phylum Actinomycetota; class Actinomycetes; order Actinomycetales; family Quadrisphaeraceae; genus CADCUY01. The sequence continues at coordinate 4,190 of CADCUY010000234.1, forward strand.
GGGGTCGCGCCGTCCTCGCTGACCAGCACCGCGGCCAGCGCGCGCCCGGCGGGGCCCTCGAACCGGTGCAGGGCCGCCGTGACGTCCTCGTGCAGGTGCACCCGGCTCACCAGGTCGTCCACGGTGACGTGCAGGGCCTCGGCCATCCCGGAGAGCAGCCCCACGGTGTGGGCGAGGGGCGCGTCGGCGGTCGCCACCCGCGCGCAGGCGCCGGCGCGGGCGAGCACGAAGGTCAGCGCGCTCCGCCGCTGCGCGCTGGTGAAGCCGCTGGAGAGCACCATCAGCGTCGTCCACGAGGCCAGCGCCCGCGGGCCGAGCATGACGATCGCCTGGCGCACCGACCCGATCGGCTCGACCGGGGCCGCGGCGGAGGAGCTGGCGGCCCGGAGCACCTTGACGCTGAGCCCGGGGTCGGAGGAGACGATCCGCTCGACCTCGGCGGGGCTCGTGGTCTCGTCGCCCAGCGCGGCGATCAGCCGCAGCGCGGTGGTCGTGGAGGCGTCCATCGACGGGGTGGTCAGCACCACGGGCCGCTCGAGGCCGAAGCCCTGGAACAGGTCGGCGCCGAGCGCGCGGCAGAAGGCGAAGTCGGCGTCGTCCTCGACCCGCTCGACGACGATCCGGGCCTGCGGCGCGCGCTCGCGCACCAGCGCGACCAGGCCGACGAGGCGCTCGCGGGCGGCGCCCCGCCCATCAGGTCCAGGCTCGCCGAGCACGAGCTTGACGAAGTCGGCGTGGGGCAGGCTCGCCAACCGGTGCTCCTCGCCCTCGAAGTCGTCCAGGGCGATGCGGTGGCCCTCGGCGCGCAGCCGGGCGAGGCCGGCGAGCACCGCGTCGTCGACCTCGATCTCCTCGGTCACCTCCAGCACCACGCTGGCCGGGTCGACGGCGAGGGGCAGCTCGCCGACGACGAAGGCGCGGGTGAGGTTGACGAACAGGGGCAGGCCCTCGCTGATCGCGGCGGCCCCGAAGTCGCCGAGGGCGGCGCTGAGCACCTGCGACGTCGCGACGTCGCGCTCGCGGGCGCTGTGCAGCTCGGCGGTGTCGCCGCCGTCGGCGCGGAAGAGCAGCTCGAAGCCGAACAGGTGCCGCTCGGCGTCGAAGATGGCCTGCCGGCCCACGCGGACGACGGGCTCGCGGGCGCGCACGGCGCCGCCGGCCCCGTCCGGCGCGTCGTCGGCGCGCGGGCGCGGCACCAGGCGCAGCCGGTAGGGGCCGGTCACGGCTCAGACCGCCGTGTCGACGTACACCGGCTCCGCGCTGCGGGCCGTCACCTGGGTGAGGGTCGCGGTGGCGCGGCGCTGGCGGGCGTTCTCGACCATCGCCGAGGTCAGCGCCGTCGCCATCCGCTGGTGGCGCTCCAGCACCGCCTGCGCGCGGACCGCCAGCGAGGCGGGCAGCGGGCCCAGGCGCTCCGGCGGGCTCCACAGCACGGGCAGGTCGGGCACGTGGTCGGCCTCGGTGTGCAGGCGCACCAGCATGGCCTCGACCTCGGCGGCGTCGAGCTCGAGGCGGTCCAGGGCCGAGGCCCAGGCGGCGTCCCAGGTGGTCGTGGGGCGCACCCGCGCCACCGCGGTCACGCGGTGCCGCCGAGGGCCGCCGCCCGCGCGGCCGGGCGGGCGGCGGCCGGCCCGGCGGCGGGGGTGCCGGCGACGGCCTCGCGCCACGCGTCGCGCAGCGGGACGACGACCTCGCGGCACGCGGCGGTGGTCTCGGCGTCCTTGGTGACGTTGGCGCTGACCAGCTCGGTGCGCAGCCAGGCGTACAGGGCGGCGAGGCCGGGGCCGCCGTCCCACGCGTCGGCGTCGAGGGCGACGGCGAGCTCGGTGACGATGTCCTGGGCGTGGACGAGGTTGGTGTGCGCGGTGCCGACCTCGCCGGTGCGCTGCGCGTGCTCGGCCCGCTCGAGGTCGAGCACGAGGCGGTCGTAGAGCATGACGAGCAGCGACTGCGGGCTGGCGGTGCTCGCCGCGGTGGTGGCGAACGCGGCGCGCTGGGCGGCGATCGTGGGCACGGGGTCTCCTGCGGTCGGCTCAGGCGGGTCAGCTGGCGCCGGCGAGGTTCGCCAGGGCGCCCGAGAGGTACTTCTGGGTGGACTGGGAGCGCTGCAGGGCCACCTCGAGGGCGGCGAACTGCCGCTCGAGGGCGCCGCGGCGCCGCGCGAGGCGGTCGTCGAAGGCGGCGATGCGGGCGTCGAGGTCCTTGACCGTCGACTGGCTGGAGGCGATGGCCTCCGCGATCAGGCCCGTGCCCGTGCGGCTGGCGGTGGTGGCGACCGCCCCGACCGCCTCGGCGAAGGCCGTGGTCAGCGCCTTCGCGGTCGCGGGCTCCTTCGCGGCGTAGGCGGCGAAGGCCGCCTCGTCGATGGTGACGGTGCCCTCGCGGGTCAGCTGGATGCCGAGGTCGGCGAGCGTCGCCCCGGGGACCGCGGTGGAGACCGCGGTCGCCAGCTGCTGCTGGATGCCGCGCAGCAGCGAGTTCCCGACCAGGGGACCAGCGCTGCCGACGGCCGCCCTCGTCTGGGAGGCGATCTCGGACAGGACCACGTTGAGCGCGCCGACCGTGCCGGCGGCCTGCTTGGCGACCGCCTTCGGGTCGGGCGCGGCGGTGAGGGTGACGCCGGCCTCGACGGCGCTGACGGTGACGTCGCTGCCGCCCAGCAGTCCGGCGAAGGTGTTGCTGCGCGAGCTGACCACCACGCCGCCGCCGAGGTCGAGGGTGGCGTCGGAGCCCTCGCGCAGGGTCGTGAAGGCCGGCGCGTCACCCTCGACGCTGA
>CADCUY010000235.1 GCA_902806005.1 uncultured Quadrisphaera sp.
CGAAGCGCGCCAGCACGCTGCCGGCGGTGGCGGTCTCCACGCGGTCGACGGTACACGTGGTCGTGAATTCAGGGAGCGATGTAGTCCTCCTGGGGCTCGCCCAGCGTCGGCACGTCGGCGGCCGTCACGGCGTCCGGCAGGACGTCGCCCTCCTCGACCGCCGCCTCGTCGAAGACGGCGGTGCCCCAGTCGCCGCTCTCCACGAGCAGCGCCGCCGGGTCGCGCGCCGTGTACAGGCCGGCCGTCACCCCGGTGACGTAGTACTGCTCGGCGAGCTCGCCCGGGAGCCCGGACGCGGTGAGGAAGAGCAGGTAGGCGCGCCCCGGCTCGAGCAGGGACCCTGCCGGAGGCGGCTGGTCGGCGGAGCCGGTCTGCCGGACGACGATCGTCCGCCCTTCGAAGGAGCCGCCCTCCGGCTCGACGGTCGCCTCGACCTCGAACGCGGTCAGCGTGAAGTCCAGGCTGGGGGTGATGTCGGCCGCGGTCCGCTGGTCCCCGGCGACCCCGGCGACGACCAGCGAGCTCGCGGCGGTCAGCTCGGCCAGGGACCCGTACAGCGCCGCGCGCGAGGCGCTCGAGCTGCTGGTGACCGGACCGGCGCAGGCGGTCGTGAGCCCGAGGACGGCGAGCGCGGCGGCGGCGGCCCTGCACCTGGTGGTCATCGCGGTCGCTCCTCGGTCCTGGGCACGGCGGATCCCGTCACCGGAGACGACGCCGACCGCGGCCGCGAGGTTGCTCGGCGCCGCGCACGCAGCTCGCCGAGGGCGACGATGTGCGGGCCTCGTCGTGCGCGAGCGGCTCGCCGTGCCCGTCCTGGCGGTCGACGGTGGGTCGGGCCCGATCACGAGCGGCACGACGGTCGAGGTCGCGGACGACGTCACCGCCGTCCGGCTCGACGGCGTCGGCCACCTGGTCGCGATGGAGGCGCCCGAGGCGCTCGCCGCGGAGCTCCTGGGCTTCTGCCGCCGGCTGGACGGCTGACGGCTCCGCGGGCCTCTACGCCGACAGGCGCTTGGTGAACAGGACGAGGTCGTCGCCGTCGGTCCAGTAGTCGGGCACGCGCGCGTGCTCCACGTAGCCGAGGTGCCGGTAGAAGGCGCGGGTGCGGGCGTACTGGTCGGTGCCGGAGGTCCGGACGACGAGGAGGCGCTGGCCGCGCTCGCGCAGGTCGTCCTCCGCGTGGCGCATGAGCGCCGCGCCGCGACCCCCGCCCTGCAGGTCGGGGCGGACCGCGATCATCGTCAGGTCGTAGGCCCGCTCGGCCGAGTCCTCCGGGCGGTAGAAGAGCACCGACGCGAGGCCCTGGCCGTCGGCGGCGTCCTCGACGAGGCACGTGCTGCCCTCGCCGTCCGGCTCGAGGACGCCCCCGGCGAGGAAGCCGGCCTCGTCGCGGGCGAACATCCCCGCCGCGACGACGAGGTCGACGACGGAGGGGCCGTCGTCAGGACCGAAGGCGCGCACGGGCTCTCCCAGGGCTGGAGTGGTGTGCCGCGGTGGCACGAGCCGAGTCTGCGGCACCCGCGCAACCGCTTTGCGGGCCGCGAGGAGCCGGTCCCTCGACCAGGGCCGACGGCGCGGCCGGAGGTGCGGACCAGTCGTAGGCTGAGGACCTGCACGGTCGTGCGTGTGCCGGGATCAGCGGGGTGGTCGTGAGCGCAGCGGGGGAGCGGCCCAGCGGTCAGCGCCCCTGGGAGGTGCGCGCGCGGCCCAGGGACCAGTGGTCCCTCGGAGCCCTGGCGCTCCTCCTCTTCGGGCTGCTGGCCATGCACGGCTCCTGGGGCGTCGAGGCGGGAGCGGCGCACCACCCGTCGCCCTCCTTCCCGGTCGCCGTCGTCGAGCACCACCCCGCTCACCCTCCGTCGTCGATGACCGTTCGAGCAGGTGCGGGGAGCGAGACGCACCAGGAGCACGCCGCCGGTCACGCCCACGACGGAGGTGCCGTCGCGACGTGCCTGCTGGCGCTGACCGGCGTCGTCACCCTCCTCGCCGCCGTCCGCCGGCGATCTCCCGCGGGGTGGGCTGGGCGGCGCCGCGCTGCCCGTCCGAGCCGGGTCCCCCTGCCGCGCGACCCTGACCCGCGCCCTGGACGTGGTCTCGGGACTGCTCTGTGCGTGATGCGGGTGTAGGAGCCGGCGCGGTGTCCGCGGACACCTGCAGCTGGCCATGACACCCAGAACACCCCGAGTAGGAGCATCATGAGGATCCACCAGCGCTTCACCGCTGCCAGCGGCGCAGTCGTCCTGTCCGTCGTCCTCGCCGCCTGCGGCGGCGGGCAGATGGAGGGCATGTCGGGCACGGGCGGCGAGACCGGCTCGTCGAACAGCTCGAGCGCTCCCGCGGAGTCGTCGGTCGACGCGGCCCACAACGAGGCCGACACCGCCTTCTCGCAGGGGATGATCGTCCACCACCGCGGCGCTCTCGCCATGGCCGAGCTCGCCACCAGCAAGGCCCAGAGCCCCGGGGTGCAGGACCTCGCCGGGCGGATCGCCGCGGCCCAGGAGCCGGAGATCGCGACCATGACCTCCTTCCTCGACACCTGGGGCGAGGACGTGCCCGAGGGCATGCAGATGGGGGAGACGGGCGGCATGGAGGGCATGGACCACGGCGGCACGGCCATGGGCGGCATGGACATGGAGGAGGCCGTGGCGCAGCTCGAGAGCGCGTCCGGTGCCGAGTTCGACCGGATGTTCCTCGAGATGATGAGCGAGCACCACGCCGAGGCGGTGGAGATGGCGCAGGTCGAGCAGGCCGACGGGGAGAACCCCCAGGCGGTGGAGCTCGCGGCCAGCATCGAGGCGGACCAGGCGGCCGAGGTCGAGGAGATGCAGCAGCTGCTGCCGACCCTCTGACCCCGTGGTGGGCGCTCCCGAGGTCCTGGGAGCGCCCACCTCTCCCGCCCCCCGCCACGCCGACGGGGCCGGCGCTGCGTCCCGCCCGGTGCGTCCCCGGGTCCGGTCCGTGGCGAGGGCTCCCGCTGGTGTCGCCAGCACCCCTGGAGCTGTGCCGTGCCTCCCCTTGGACCTCCACCTCCCGCGAGTCCCCTCCCGCCGGGTCTGCTGCTGCGCCCGATGGAGCGCGCCGACGCGTCGCAGACCGCTGACCTCCACCTCCGCAACCTGTCCATGGGGCTCTTCCCCCAGCTCGGCCACCGCTTCATGACGCGGTGGCACCAGACCTTCGCCGGTTCCGAGCACGCCTGGGGCGGCGTCGTGGTCGGCCCTGGAGGGCAGGTCGTGGCCGTCGCCCTGGTCACCACGGACCAGCCGGCGCACACCGCCGAGATCCTGCGCGAGCACCGCACGGCGCTGCTGCGCGCCGGGACGGCTGGACTCGTCAGGCACCCTCGGGCCCTGGTGACCTTCCTGCGGACCCGGGTGCTCCGCTACCTGCGGCGGATCGTCCGCGGCGGCCGCCCCGACACCCCGCCCTCAGCCCGCAGCGAGCCGCGCGAGATCGTCGGCGTCGTCCACGTCCTGGTCACCGCCGAGCAGGTCCGCGAACGCGGCCTCGCGGCAGCGCTCCTGGGAGCCGCTGAGTCTTGGGCCCGCCAGCGCGGCACCACGGTGCTCGCCCTGGTCACCGACTACCCTGAGCAACCGGCGGCACACACGGCGGCGGACGTGTACGACCGCCTCGGGTGGGAGCGCACCGCGGTGCGCCACCGGGACGGACGGCGGATCGCCGAGTACCGCCGCCACCTGGTCGCCGACGCGGCGGGGGGCGACGAGAGCAGGAGCACGTCGGGATGACCGCGGGGACCCCGCCCAGGCGCATCGCTCGTCGGGCACTGCTGCTCAGCGGGCTGACCGGCGCTGCGCTCGCCGCCTGCGCGGAGCCGGACGCCGCACCCGCGGCTCCTGGTCCTTCAGCTGCTCCGACCACCGAGCCACCGGCCCCGAGTCCGACTCCGAGTCCCGAGCCTGCGCCGACTCCGACGCTGCCCACGGTCCCGGCGTACACCGTCCTCGCCGGGGAGGTGGAGCCGGAGGTCAAGCTGGCCGCCGTCCAGTTCGTGGAGGCGGCTCTGACCGTGCCGGCCACCGAGCGGAGCGCCGTCGAGGGCCTGGGCGACCGGGTGCTCGCCGCGGGGCAGGCACCGGCGGTGGCTGCTCCCCTCGCGAGCCTGCTCCCGTCGGAGGGCCCCTCCGTGGTCCGCGTCGTCTACCCCCAGTACGGCGGTCTGGCGCCCGGGGTGGACCGGGCGAGCGTCATGGTCGTCGCCGACCGCTCCTTCCTCGGGATGAGCGCCGGCGGCGTGCGCGAGGTGGTGACGCAGTCCCTGACCGTCGACGTCCGCCTCGACCGCGCTGAGCCGAGGTGGGTCGTGACCGAGGTGCTCCCGGCCGCGCGCCCGGCGGCCGGCGCACCGATCTCGGCGGTCGCGCAGTCGCTGCTGGCCGACGCGCGGATCCGTCTGCCGGGCGCGGCCCGCGACGACGTCCTCGCGGGGTCGGTGGACGACCGGGTGCTGCTCGCCCTGACGGCGATGGCGCAGCGGTGGACGGTGGACGTGACGGTCCTCGCCTCGGGGCACCCGCCGAACGTCTTCGGCACCGACCGGCTGTCCAACCACACGCTCGGGCGCGCCGTGGACGTGTGGGCCCTCGACGGCGTCCCCGTCATCGATCACGCGCGCGCTCCGTGGAAGGAGGCGATGGACCTCGCGGCGGCTTCGGGAGCGGACGAGATCGGCGGACCGGTCGACCCGGGAGCGGGCCCGTTCTTCTCGGACGCCGTCCACCAGGACCACCTGCACATCGGCTTCGAGCTCGAGGCCCCGGCCGGCGGGTGACACCGCTGTCGACCGCCCGCGGGCGCTCAGGTCACGAGTGCTCGCCGGGCCCGGTCGCCGTCAGCTGCTGCAGCGTCTCGCCGCCGTCCGTGCTGGCGTGGACGCCGGTGTGGTCGGCGACCAGCAGCAGTCGACCGGCGCTGCCGTCCACGACCGTCAGGGCCGCCGGGGCGCCGGCCACGCGGCCCGACCCGGTCCACGGCCCCTGCGGCTCCTCGGTCGTCCACACGCGGCCCTCGACGTCGATCCCGGTCAGGCCGCCGGACGCGTCCTGTCCGGGGGTCTCCGCATCGATGAGCAGCAGGCCGGACGGCGTCCCTCCGAGGGGGGCGAAGGTGGCTCCCGCGTCGGTGCTGATCATGGTGCCCTCAGCGGTGGTGGCGTAGACGACGGCGGGATCGCGGGGGTCGAGGGTCAGGTCGCGGGCCTGCAGGGTCGCGCCGTCGCGCCACGTCGCGCCGCCGTCGTCGCTGGTCATGACCACGCCGCGGGTCGCGTCGTAGCCGAGGACGCGCAGCGCTCCTCCGGGCAGCGGCGCTGTCTCCAGGTCGTGGAAGTCGACCTGTCCCTCCAGCGCCAGCGTGCGCCAGGTGCGGGCGCGGTCATCGCTGCTCACCAGGCCCAGGTGCGGTGCCGTGGTGGCCGTGTGCTCGGTGGGGTCGGGGTGGCCGGAGGCCAGGAAGGTGCCGGTGCCCGTGACGGTGAACCCCATGGTGTCCTGGTCGCGGTCGGCGATCTGCTCCGGCTCTCCTGACGGCACCCAGGTGCTTCCCGTGGTGTCCACCGGGATGCGCCACACGCCGCTGTGGGCGGCGGCGTACACGGCGCTCGGATCGTCGGGGACCACCGCGAGGCCGTGGACGTGCACCAGCCCCGGGCCGGCCGCAGGGGCTGCGCCACCCGCGGTGGTGGCGCAGCCGCTCAGCGCGGCGAGGACCGCGGCGGCGATGACGACGCGGACCGTTCGGGTCGGTGCGGTGCGTGCTCTGGGCAAGACGTCCTCTGGGTCATCGACGCGGCCGGGAGCCCGGTCACGCCACACGATCCCCGCGACCTCTGCGGCGGGTCACGGAGGCAGCGCCGTGCGGCGCCGCCGTCAGTGTGAGCGCTCCTCGGTCGTCGCCCGTTCCCGCGCGCGAGGTGTCTGAGCGCAGCTGGCCGTGAGATGGCGCACGGTGGCCAGGTGGGGGACTGCGAGGTCAGCGGCGCGGGTGTCGGCCCAGTGACGAGGGTCGCGCTCGGCGCCACCGAGGACCGTGTGAGCGGATCGCTGGAGCTCAGACGGGTGGGCCCCGTGGGGATCGAACCCACAACCCGCGGATTAAAAGTCCGCTGCTCTGCCGGTTGAGCTAGAGGCCCGAGGGCCCGCGGGCCCCCGCCATCGTCCCAGACTGCGGACCAGGACGGCGGCTGGTGTCCCCGGGACGGCTGGCGCAGCTCGATCACAGGCCGCGCGCTTTGCGTGTGGGTCGCCTCCGCACCTCCCCCGAGGTCCGGTGTCGGAGGATCTGCGCCACCTGCTGGTCAGCGCGTCCCCCTGATCTCCGGCCCCAGGAGCCAGTGCTCTCCGACGGCCCAGCCCAGCAGGCGTCGTCCGCGTCCGTCGGCGGCGATGCCACGAGCGTCGAACCCTCCGCCGGCGACGACGTGAGCCAACCCGGCGGCGACCGGCCCCAACTGCGCGGCGGCGCCTGAGGCCGTGGCCTGGAGGAGGCGACGCGCTGTCGCAGTTTGGAACTCCTCGTCGCAGTAGCTGAGCAGGAAGACCGCCTGCCGCCAGGCGTAGGCGGTGTTCTTGACCGCCTTCAACGCCGCCTGCTGCTGGACCGGCCGCCGGACGTGGGTCCGCACCACGTGATCGACGACTCGGTCAACCAGGTGCGGTGCCCGTTCGCGCCAGACCGGCTCCAGGCCGAGCGCGACGGTCAGCGCGGCCAGGTTGTGCGTGGTGAGGACCTGGCTCTGCTCGAGCACCGCGCCCTGGCCCCCCAAGCCGTGCGAGGGCCCGGTCAGGCCTGCTTCGGCCGCCCGGGTCCTGCACAGAGCGGTGAATCCGGCGGCCGTCGTCCTGCCCTTCCGCCACGGCAGTCGCTGCACCCAACCGCTCGGCTCGGGGGCGGAATCCCAGTGCTGAGGAGGGGGCAGGTCGTAGTACTGGGCGTACAGCGAGC
>CADCUY010000236.1 GCA_902806005.1 uncultured Quadrisphaera sp.
TATGATCTCGTTGCAGAGGTCGATGCACTCGTCGCAGATGTAGACGCCGGGCCCGGCGATCAGCTTCTTGACCTGCTTCTGGCTCTTGCCGCAGAAGGAGCACTTCAACAGATCAGCCCCGTCACCGATGCGCGCCACCCACACGATCCTTCCGCACATGACCTGCTCGCGCAGGTCCTTCTCGGTGCACCGTCGATCGCGGTGCTCCAGGCGAACCCCACCCACACTACGGGGGTCGCGCCGCCCGAGTCTCGCCGTCGCACACACTCAGTGACGAAGTGCGACGGCGTGTCGTCGGGCGGCGCGCCCGATCACGCTCCGACGGTCAGCCGACCGCCAGCGCGGTGGCCTTGCGGCTCTCCAGCACCTGGTCGACCAGCCCGTACTCGCGCGCGCCCTCCGCCGACAGGATCTTGTCGCGCTCGATGTCGAGGCGCACCTGCTGGGTGGTGCGGCCGGTGTGGGAGGCCAGGGTGTCCTCCAGCCAGGTGCGCATCCGCAGCACCTCGTTGGCCTGGATCTCGATGTCGGAGGCCTGCCCGTAGTCGCCGCCGGCCAGCGCGGGCTGGTGGATCAGCACCCGCGCGTTCGGCAGGGCCAGGCGCTTGCCCGGCGTGCCGGCGGCGAGCAGCACCGCCGCCGCGGAGGCGGCCTGGCCCAGGCACACGGTCTGGATGTCGGGCCGGATGTACTGCATCGTGTCGTAGATCGCCGTCATCGCGGTGAACGAGCCACCAGGGCTGTTGATGTACAGCGTGATGTCGCGGTCGGGGTCGGACGCCTCGAGCACCAGCAGCTGGGCCATCACGTCGTCGGCGGACGCGTCGTCCACCTGCACCCCGAGGAAGATCACGCGGTCCTCGAAGAGCTTCGTGTAGGGGTCCTGGCGCTTGAAGCCGTAGGCGGTGCGCTCCTCGAACTGCGGGAGCACGTAGCGGCTGGACGGCGCGGCGACGGCGCTGTGGGCCGTGGCGCCGCGACCGGCGGCGGTCAGGCCGCCCGGGCGGGGGTCGATCATGGGGTCTCCTCGGGGAGTGGGCGGAGCGCGGGCGGGTGCGGGGTGCTCAGGCGCCGGTGCCGGCGTCCGCGGCGACGTCCGTGCCGCCACCGTCGGTGACGTCGCGGGCGCTGGTGACCACGTGGTCGATGAACCCGTAGTCCTTGGCCTCGGCCGCGGTGAACCAGCGGTCGCGGTCGTTGTCCTTGTTGATCTGCTCGACGGTCTGGCCGGTCTGGTCGGCCGTCAGCTGCGTGAGGGTGCGCTTCATGTTGAGGATGAGCTCCGCCTGGATGGCGATGTCGCTCGCGGTGCCGCCGATGCCGCCGGAGGGCTGGTGCATCATGATCCGCGCGTGCGGGGTGGCGTAGCGCTTGCCCTTGGCGCCGGAGGCGAGCAGGAACTGGCCCATCGAGGCCGCCAGCCCCATCCCCACCGTGGCCACGTCGGGCTGCACGTACTGCATGGTGTCGTAGATCGCCATGCCCGCGGTCACCGAGCCGCCGGGGCTGTTGATGTACAGCCAGATGTCCTTGTCGGGGTCCTCCGCCGCGAGCAGCATCAGCTGGGCGCAGATGGCGTTGGCGTTCTCGTCGCGCACCTCGGAGCCCAGCCAGATGATCCGCTCCCGCAGGAGGCGCTGGTAGATGGCCTCGTCGAGCCCCTGCGGGGAGGTCGACCCTGTGCGGGCCGCGGGGTGGTCGTTCACGCTCGCTCCGTCCGTCCTGGCCGGCTGACCGGCCTCGTCGTGGTGCCGCGCACGGCCCTCACCGGGGATGGCGAGAGGCTCTGCCGCGGCCCTGTCGACACTAGCGCCGGGCACCGACGCGCCCATCCCTGCGTGACCGGCTGTTCGCTGATGGCGCACGCCCGCGGGCCCGCGCCCCGGCGTCCGCCCCCGCCGCCCGCGGACGGGCGGCGGCGGGGACGGCGCGCCTC
>CADCUY010000237.1 GCA_902806005.1 uncultured Quadrisphaera sp.
CTGGGCCGTCGCCGGCAGCGCGTCAGCGACCACGGCGGCGAAGGCGCGCAGGCTCATCGGCCGCTCCAGCGTCCCCACCCGTCCGAGACCCGCGCCGGCGGCGTCGGCGCCCGCGGCGACCGCCGCGGGCAGCGGCACCAGCGGCTCCAGGTCCATCAGCCCCAGCACCCTGGCCAGCGCGTCGGAGACCCCGGGGCGGGCGCGGTCGGCGTTGGTGTGGGCGGTGAACAGCGCGCACCCCGCCCGCACCAGGTCGTGCACGACGGCGCCCGCGGGGGTCGTCGCGGCGACCGACGTCGCGCCGCGCAGCAGCAGCGGGTGGTGCACGAGCAGCAGGTCGGCGCCGGCCTGGACCGCCTCGGCGGCGACCTCCGGCCGGGGGTCGACGGCGAGCAGCACCGAGCGCACGCGGGCGGCCGGGTCGCCGCAGACCAGGCCCACGGCGTCCCAGTCCTCAGCCCAGGCGGGCGGGTACAGCCGGTCGAGGACGTCGACGACCTGCGCCAGCGTCGGCGCCGCAGCGGCCTCTGGGGTCATGGGGGTGGACGGTACTGGCCGCCGGTGACAGCGGGCCACGGGCGCACCCGGCCGGCGGCGCCAGGAGACGGCGACCGACCACGGCGAGCGCCGCGACCGGCGGGGTGGGCCCGGCCGGGTTCGAACCGACGACCGCCGCGGTGTAAGCGCGGTGCTCTACCGACTGAGCTACAGGCCCGCGGTCAGCGCTTGCCGCGCCCGCTGCTGACCAGGCGGGAGGCCACCCAGTCGCGGCTGGGGCTCACGGCGCGGGTGGAGTGCAGCCCCGCGGTGGGCGCCGCCTCCTCCACGTCGCTGGGGGGCACGTGGCCCGGCCGCCCCGCCTTCGGCGTCAGCAGCCACACCACCCCGGCGTCGTCGAGGGACACCAGGGCGTCCACGAGGGCGTCCACCAGGTCGCCGTCGCCGTCGCGCCACCAGAGCAGCACGGCGTCGACGACCTCCTGGGCGTCCTCGTCGAGCAGCTCCGTGCCGGTGACGGCCTCGACCTCCTCGCGCAGCGCGTGGTCGACGTCGTCGTCGTAGCCGAGCTCCTGCACGACCTGGCCCTCGGTCAGGCCCAGTCGCCGTCCCGGAGCCGTGTCGGCTGCTGGTCCCGCGGTCACCACCCTCGTCCTCCCGTGTCCGGCGCAGGGCCACCGGGGCCCTGAGCGATCGGTGAACCGTACCGCCTCGCGGCCCCCCGCCACCGCAGCGTGCGGGCCCCGGCCCGCACGGGCGCTGGCTACGCTGCCCGCGTGGCCGCCAGCAGCACCCGCACGCCCCGCGTGCGCCTCGACGTCGAGGCCGGCACGACGGCCCGGCGCCCCGACGTGCTGGCCACCGAGGAGCCCCTGGAGGTCAGGGTGGGCGGCGACCCCGTGGTCGTCACCATGCGCACGCCCGGCGACGACACCGACCTGGCGCTGGGCTTCCTGCTCACCGAGGGCCTGCTGGCCTCCCTGGACGACGTCGAGCGCGCCGTCCACTGCGCGGTCGCGGGCCCGGTCGGGATGGGCGGGGACCCGGGCGCGGCGGGCGGCGGGGTGCCCCCCGAGGCGGCCGGCAACGTCCTCGACGTCACCCTGCGCCCCGGGGTGGCCGCACCCGACCTGGAGGGCCGGCGCACGTTCGGGATGACGTCGGCGTGCGGGGTCTGCGGCTCGGCGAGCATCGACGCCGTCCGGCACCGCTCGGCCCACGACGTCGCCGCCGACCCGGTGGTCGTGGACGCCGCGCTGCTGGCCTCGCTCCCGGGCCGGCTGCGCGAGGGGCAGCGCGTCTTCGACCGCACCGGCGGACTGCACGCCGCCGGGCTGTTCACCGCCGACGGTGAGCTGCTGGCGGCCGCCGAGGACGTCGGGCGCCACAACGCGGTCGACAAGGTGCTCGGGCGCGCCGCGCGCGAGGTGGGCTGGCCCCTGCGCGGCACGGTGCTGCAGGTCAGCGGGCGGGCGTCGTTCGAGCTGGTGCAGAAGGCCCTCGCCGCGGGCGTGCCCGTGCTCTCGGCGGTCTCGGCGCCGTCGTCGCTGGCGGTCTCGCTGGCGCGCGAGGCGGGGATGACCCTGGCCGGGTTCGTGCGCGCCCCCACCGTGAACCTGTACTGCGGCGAGCACCGGGTCGTGCTGGCCGCCGCGGGGGGCGGCGCGACGCCGTCGTCCTGAGCGGGCAGGATGGACGCCACCCGGTGCGCCAGCGGCGCCGGTGGCGGCGGAGCGCGACGATCCCGCCCCACCACCGACGGGTCCGCGGCGCACCCCGCCGCGGCGGCACGAGGCGAGGAGGGCCCGGCGTGAGCACCACCGAGGCGACGACGACGGACGGCACCGCGGACCGGACGACCGCGTCGGCGAACGGCAGCGCGAACGGCGCGCACGGCGACGGGTCGCCGGCGTCGGCGGCCCCCGACCGCAGCGGCGCGGTGGTCACCCTGCCGCCCACGCCGATCAACCTGCCCGACACCGACCCGGACGAGACCGGTGAGTGGCGCGACTCCGTCGACGGCCTGGTCGACGAGCGCGGCGTCGACCGCGCGCGCTACGTGCTGCTGCGCACGATGGAGCGGGCCCGCCAGCGCGACGTCCCGCTCGCCGAGCCGATCTCCACCGACTACGTCAACACCATCGCGCCCTCCGACGAGCCCGACTTCCCCGGCGACGAGGACATCGAGCGCCGCTACCGGGCCTTCAACCGGTGGAACTCCGCCGTGCTCGTGCACCGCGCGCAGCGGCCGGGCATCAGCGTGGGCGGCCACATCTCCACCTACGCCTCCAGCGCGACGCTGTACGAGGTGGGGTTCAACCACTTCTTCAAGGGCCCCGAGCACCCGGGCGGCGGCGACCACGTCTTCATCCAGGGCCACGCCTCCCCCGGGGTCTACGCCCGCGCGTTCCTCGAGGGCCGCCTCGGCGAGGCCGACCTCGACGGGTTCCGCCAGGAGCTGACCCACCCCGGCCACGGGCTGCCCAGCTACCCGCACCCGCGGCTGATGAAGGACTTCTGGGAGTTCCCGACCGTCTCGATGGGCATCGGCCCGGCGAACGCGATCTACCAGGCGCAGTTCGACCGCTACGTGCACGCGCGCGGCATCAAGGACACCTCGGCCAGCCACACCTGGGCCTTCCTCGGCGACGGCGAGATGGACGAGCCGGAGAGCCGCGGGCTGCTGCAGCTGGCCGGCGTCGAGGGCCTCGACAACCTCACCTTCGTCATCAACTGCAACCTGCAGCGCCTCGACGGACCGGTCCGCGGCAACACCAAGATCATCCAGGAGCTGGAGTCGTTCTTCCGGGGCGCCGGGTGGGACGTCATCAAGTGCATCTGGGGCCGCGAGTGGGACCCGCTGCTGGCCCAGGACGAGGACGGCTCGCTGGTGCGGCTGATGAACACCACCGTCGACGGCGACTACCAGACCTACCGCACCGAGGACGGCGCCTTCATCCGCGAGAACTTCTTCGGGCGCGACCCGCAGGCGGCGAAGATCGCCGAGGGCCTCACCGACGAGGAGATCTGGAAGCTCAAGCGCGGCGGGCACGACTACCGCAAGGTGCACGCCGCGTACTCCCGGGCCACCTCGCGCAACGGACGGCCCACCGTCGTCCTCGCCAAGACCATCAAGGGCTACGGCCTCGGGGCGAACTTCGCCGGGCGCAACGCGACCCACCAGATGAAGAAGCTGTCGGCGTCCGACCTGAAGCTCATGCGCGACTCGCTGCGGATCCCGGTCACCGACGCGGCGCTGGACGCCGACCCGTACCGCCCGCCGTACTACCACCCCGGGGCCGACTCGCCGGAGGTGGCGTACCTGCAGGAGCGCCGCCGCGCGCTCGGCGGCTACGTGCCCTCGCGGCGCAACGACGGGGGCCGCCCGCTGACCCTGCCCGACCACACCGCGTACAGCACCGCCAAGCGCGGGTCGGGCAAGCAGGAGATCGCCACGACCATGGCGTTCGTCCGGATCCTCAAGGACCTCATGCGGGTCAAGGGCTTCGGCGAGCGCGTGGTGCCGATCATCCCCGACGAGGCGCGCACCTTCGGGATGGACTCGCTCTTCCCGACGGCGAAGATCTACAACCCGCGCGGGCAGCAGTACGTCTCGGTCGACCGCGAGCTGATGCTGGCCTACAAGGAGTCGACCTCCGGGCAGATCCTGCACATCGGCATCAACGAGGCCGGGTCGGTGGCCGCGTTCACCGCAGCCGGCACCGCCTACGCCACGCACGGCGAGCCGATGGTGCCGATCTACATCTTCTACTCGATGTTCGGCTTCCAGCGCACCGGCGACCAGCTGTGGGCGGCCGCCGACCAGATGGCGCGCGGCTTCCTGCTCGGCGCGACGGCCGGGCGCACCACCCTGACCGGCGAGGGCCTGCAGCACGGCGACGGGCACTCCCTGCTGCTCGCCGCCACCAACCCGGCGGTGGTCTCCTACGACCCGGTGTACGCCTACGAGCTCGGCCACATCCTGCGCGACGGGCTGGAGCGGATGCACGGGGAGTCGTCCCGGCTGGACCCGTCCGACCCGGCCCACCGCGACCCGAACGTCATGTACTACGTCACCGTCTACAACGAGCCGATGGCGCAGCCCGCGGAGCCCGAGGACGTGGACGTCGAGGGCATCCTGCGCGGCCTGCACCTGGTGGCGCCCGCCCGTCCGCAGGAGGGCTCGCGACCGCGGGTGCAGCTGCTGGCCTCGGGCGTGGCGGTGCCGTGGGCGATGGAGGCCCAGCACCTGCTGGCGACCGACTTCGGGGTGGACGCCGACGTGTGGTCGGTGACGTCGTGGAACGAGCTGCGCCGCGACGGCCTCGACTGCGACCGGTACGCCTTCGAGCACCCGGACGAGGAGCCGCCGGTGCCGTTCATCGCGCAGCGCCTGGCGGACTCCGCCGGCGCGGGCAGCCCGGTCGTCGCGGTCAGCGACTGGATGCGCGCGGTGCCCGACCAGGTGCGCCAGTTCGTGCCGGACGAGTTCGTCTCCCTCGGCACCGACGGGTTCGGGCGCTCCGACACCCGACCCGCCACCCGGCGGTACTTCCACGTCGACGGGCCGTCGGTGGCCTACCGGGCGCTGCAGGTGCTCGCCCGCCGCGGCGAGGTCGAGCGCGACGTTCCCGGCCAGGCGTTCGCGAAGTACCGCCTGGACGACGTCACCGCCGGCACCACGGGCAGCGACAAGGGCGAGAGCTGACGCCGGCGCCGGGCCGGGGGGCGACCCCCGGCCCGGCGCCCCGGACCGGGCGGGGCCTCGGGCCGGTCAGGGCCGGGTGAAGCGCGAGCGGTCGTCGGCGCGCTCGATGGTCCGCTCCAGCTCGGCCCGCACCTGGGCCACCCGCACCTGGTCGGGGTACTGGTCGAACGCCGCCAGGTGGCGGCGCGCCTCCCCGATCCGCCCGGCGTCGACCGCGGCGTGCACCAGGTGCCGCCCGGCCTCGGGGTCGTGCTCGCGGGGGCGCCAGTGGCCCACACCCAGCCCCAGCGCCTCGTCGGGCAGGCCGGCCTCGCGCAGGACGGCGATCGCCTCGGCCAGCGCCCGCCCGGTGGGGTCGCGCTCGGCGGCGGTGTGCAGGCGGCGCATGGCCCCGTCCCGGTCCTGCTGCACCGACAGGCGGGCGAGCTCGACCAGCGGGTACCAGGCGCGCTGGTTGCGCGCCATCTCCTCGGCGAGGCTCCACACCGCGTCGTCGGCGGCGCGCTGCGGGTCGCTGCCCTCCTCGGCCTCGTGGCCCTCGGCGGCGCGCCGGCGGACGATGTCGGCCAGGCGCCGGAAGGCGTCCTCGTCGTTGGGGTCGGCGTCGAGCGCCGCCCGCAGGGTGACCTCCTCGGCGGCGGCCAGCGGCGCGGCGCGGCGGCGGGTGCGCACCGACTCCGGCACCATCTTCTTCAGGGCGATGGGCGGCTCCAACGCCGGCCGCAGCCCGTCCTCGCGTGCGATCCGTGCACGGTTTCGCAGTCTCTCGAGCAGTCCCATGGCGTCCTTCCCGGTGGGCGCTGGCTGGTCACACTAGCCCCGCCGGGGGACGCGCGCCCGGCTCGACCGCCCCGGCCGGGGGCGACGGGGCGGCCCCGGGGACGGCGATCACTACGCTCGCGGCGTGGTCGAGACCGGTGGTGCGCAGGGGGCCCGGGCGACGCCCGGCAGCACCCTCGCGCGGCTGCAGGCGGCGCAGTCCGACCTGGCCGGGGTGGCGCTGGCCCGCCTGGAGGCGCAGGCGCCGTGGTACGTCGAGCTGAGCCCCCGCGACCGCTCGGCGGTGGGCCTGGTGGCCCAGGCGGGCATCGCGGCGTTCGTCTCCTGGTACCGCTCCCCCGACGACCGCCGCGAGGTGACCTCCGAGGTCTTCGGCAGCGCCCCCCGCGGCCTGGCCCGGGTGGTCTCCCTGCACCAGACCCTGCAGATCGTGCGCACCGTGGTCGAGGCGGTCGAGGACCACGTGCCCGACGTCGCCGCGCCCGAGCACGCCGCCGGGCTGCGCGAGGCGGTGCTGCGCTACTCGCGGGAGGTGGCCTTCGGCGCCGCGGAGGTCTACGCCCGGGCCGCGGAGCTCCGCGGAGCCTGGGACGCCCGCCTGGAGGCCCTGGTCGTCGACGCCCTGGTGCGCGGGGAGGCCCACGAGTCGCTCTCGGGCCGGGTGACCGCGCTCGGCTGGCACCGGGAGCAGGACGTCGTCGTCGTCGCCGGGCAGCGGCACGCCGGCCCCCCCGAGCAGGCGATCGCCCACATGCGGCGCGCGGCCCGCCAGGTGGCCGACGACTCCCTGGTCGGCCTGCAGGGCGACCGCGTGCTCGTGGTGCTCGGCGCCGCCGACCCCCGCGCCTCGGCCGTGGCGCTGGCCGAGCACTTCGGCCCCGGCCCGGTGGTCGTCGGCTCGACCGTCCCGGGCCTGGCGCACGCCAGCCGCAGCGCGCGGACCG
>CADCUY010000238.1 GCA_902806005.1 uncultured Quadrisphaera sp.
GTGCCCGTGACCGGCGCGCCCCTGGCCACCGTGCCCGCGACCGCCACCACCCACACCGACACCACGGTCGCGGCAGGGGTCTCCTACGCCTACGCCGTGGTCGCCGTCGACGCCGCCGGGCAGGCCTCGCCCTCCTCGGCCGCGGCCAGCGCCACCCCCGCCGCACCCGTGTCGGACCAGCCCGCGGTCGACCTGCGGTTCAGCTTCGGGCCCGCCACCTCGCCGACCCCCGCCGGGTGGACCGCGCAGACCGGCACCGCGTTCACCGCGGCCGCCGGCTCCGGCTGGGTCCGCCAGGACAGCCTCGGCGCCGCCGGCGGCGCCACCCCGCTGGACCTGACCCGCAACACCCGCGACCGCGCCCGCGCCGGCGTCGACGCCCTCCAGGACCGGCTGATCCACGCCCAGTACGGCGACCTGCTGCCCGCCGGCACCAACGGGAACACCGTCCCCGGGGCCTTCGAGGTGGTCGTCCCGAACGGCACCTACACCGTCACCGCCAGCGTCGGCGACCAGCCGGGCGCCGCCAGCCTCACCAACCCGCTGTGCGACCCGAGCGCGGCCAGCTGCTACGACTCGCGGCACACCGTGCGCGCCGAGGGCGTCACCCTGCTCGACCGGTACGCGCCCACCGCGCTCGCCGAGTTCGGCACCGCCACCGCGCAGGTCGTCGTCACCGACGGCGTGCTCACCGTCGACGCCGTCGGCGGCACCAACACCAAGATCAACCACCTGAGCGTGCTCGGCGGGAGCACCGACACCACGGCGCCCGCCGCGCCGGGCGCCCCCACCGCGGTCGCCGGCGACGGCACCGCGTCGCTGACCTGGCCGGCCTCGGCGTCCACCGACGTCACCGCCTACCGGGTGCACCGCTCGACCACCCTGCCCGTGCCGCTCGGCGCCCCCCTGGCCACCGTGACCACCCGCGGGTACGCCGACACCGGGCTGGCCAACGGCACCGCCCACCACTACGCCGTGGTCGCGCTGGACGCCGCGGGCAACGCCTCCCCGGCCAGCGCAACGGTCTCGGTGACCCCGGCGCCCGGCGCCGGCGTCGACGTCAAGGTCAGCTTCTCCGACGCCGCGAAGACGCCCCCCACGGGCTTCGTGCGCGACTTCGGCGAGGCCTACGGCCCCCGCGCGGGCCAGTTCCAGGGCACCGGACTGACCTACGGGTGGGTCGTGCCCGGCACCGCCACGCCGCTGTCCCTGGTCGGCAACGGCCGCGACCGCACCACCGGCACCGGCGCCGTGACGCCGACCGACCCCCGGCTGGGCTCGATGCTGCACATGCAGCTGCCCGTGAACGCCACCGTCGGCGTCAAGGACCCCGGCTCCTTCGAGCTCGCGGTGCCCGAGGGCGTCTACGAGGTCTCGGTCGCCGTCGGCGACCCGGGCGCCGCGCTCGACAGCACGCACTGGATCTCCGTGGAGGACCAGAACGCCGTCGCGGTGTTCACCCCCACCCTCGCCGCCAAGCACGCCACGGCGACCCGCACGGTGGCCGTCGACGACGGTCGGCTGACGGTCAGCGCCGCGGGCGGCACCAACACGAAGATCAACTACGTGACGGTGCGCACCGCCCCGGGCTACGACCCGGCCACCACCCCGCGGGTGCTCAACTCCACCCCGGTCAACGGCGCCTCGGGCCTCACCACCCTGGGCGGGGCCGTCGCCTCGATCGCCGGCCCGGCCGGCGGCGTGGACGGCGCGACGCTGACGGCGCAGACCGTGCGCCTGCAGCGGCTGCCCGACGGCACCGACGTCGACATCACCCGGTTCACCTCGGCCGGCGGCGACGTCGTCTCCGTGGCCCCCACCGGCTCGACCGGGCTGCAGCCGAACACCACCTACCGGTTCACCGTCGACGGCGTCGCCGACGGCGCGGGCACGAAGGCCCTGCCCTGGAGCTCGGTGTTCACCACCGGCGCCGGCGGGTCGACCGGCGGCACCGGCGACCTGTCCGACGTCGCCTTCACCAAGCAGGCGCTGCCCGGCACCGAGGGCGGCTCCTACATCTCCGTGGCCTTCGGCCCCGACGGCAAGCTCTACGCCTCCTCGGTCTTCGGCACCATCGACCGCTGGACCGTGAACGCCGACGGCACCCTGGGCGCCAAGGAGAGCATCACCTCGGTCAAGGACTTCCACGCCGCCGACGGGTTCGGCGACGGCCGCAGCGGCGACATGCGCACCGTCATCGGCCTCGCGTTCGGGCCGAAGCCCGGCCCGAACCCGGGCACCGAGCAGGTGCTGTGGGTCTCCGACAACATCACCTTCCTCGGCGAGCGCAACGTGCCCGAGTGGAACGTGCCGGCGCGGGAGTCCTCCGGCATCGGCTACCTGACGGTGCCCGCCGACCCCACCCGCTCGGTCTTCCGCCGGGTGGTCGAGAACCTGCCCCGCTCCACGGGCGACCACATGACCAACTCCCCGGTCTTCCACCAGGGCAAGCTGGTCTTCCCGGTGGGCGCGAACACCTCGACCGGCGCCCCGGACTCCAACTGGACCCGGCGCAGCGAGAAGGTGCTCTCGGCGGCGGTGCTGCAGCTGGACCTCGCCCGCCTGGGCGCCGACCAGGTGCTCGACGTCAAGACCCGCGAGGGCGGCGGCACGTACGACCCGTACGCCGCCGGCGCGCCGCTGACCATCCACTCCACCGGGCAGCGGAACACCTTCGACCTGGTCTCGCACACCAACGGCGCCCTCTACGCGCCGACCAACGGCTCGGCCGCCAACGGCAACGTGCCGGCCAGCACCTGGAGCGACACCCGCAGCTCGACCAACGCCCGCGAGCGCGACGCCTACTACCCGCAGGCCGAGCACTGCGTGGTGGGCGGCCCGTACACCGGGCCGGCCGTGCCGCTGAAGGTGCAGCTGCCCGACGAGACCGACCACCTCTTCACCCTGCGCGCGGGCAAGTACTACGGGCACCCCAACCCCGCGCGGTGCGAGTTCGTCTTCAACGGCGCCAACCCCACCGCCGGCGTCGACCCGTTCGAGTACACCGGGTACCCGGTGGGCACCCGGCCCGACCCCGACTACGACCTGGCGGGCACCTTCGACGCGGGCATGCACGCCTCCGCCAACGGCGCCGTGGAGTACCGCTCGGGCGCCTTCGGCGGGGCCCTGAAGGGCAAGCTCATCTACACCCGCTTCTCCCAGACCGGCGACCTGGTGGTCGTCAGCCCCGACCCGGTGACCCAGAACATCACCGGCACCCGCACCATCGGCCTGCCCGGCCTGACCGGCTACACCGGCCCGCTGGACATCACCGAGGACACCCGCGGCGACGCGGGCACCGGGGCCGGCAACGGCAACCTCTACGTGGCCTCGATGTCGCAGAACGACCCGAGCAACTCGCGGATCACCCTGCTGCGGCCCCAGGGCGGTGCGGCCGGGAACCTGGTCGCCCCCACCCAGGAGGTCGTCAACGACACCGTCGCCACCGGCTCCGCCGCCGTCCCGGTCGTGCTGCGCAACACCGGCAGCGCCCCGCTGACCGTGCCCGCCGGCGGGCTCGCGCTCACCGGCGCCGGTGCCGCGCGGTTCTCCACCGGCGGCGTGGTGCTCCCCGCCACCATCCCCGCGGGCGGCAGCCTCACCGTGCCGGCCACCTTCACCGCCGCGGCGACCGGGGTGGTCACCGCCACCCTGACCGTGGCCTCGAACGACCCCGACAGCCCGAGCACCGTCGTCGCCCTGCGCGGCCTCGGCACCGCGGGCACGGGCGGCAGCGCCGAGCCCTCCCTGCAGCGGGTGCTCGACGCCCACGGCCTCGGGATCACCGTCGGCGACCCCGACCCGGCCACCAACCCGCTCGGCTCGGCCAACCCGCTGGGCGCCGAGGTCGACCTCCAGCGGATGGTCGCCGCCGTGGACCAGCCGGTCACCGTGACCCCGCTGGCCGTCTTCGGCCCCGACGCCGTCGCGCCGACGGTGAAGGTGGGCTGGCACACCGATGGTTCTGTCGGCTCCTCCGCAGCATCCCCTGACCGCCGGGAGCTGTTCACCGTGCCCACCGCGCAGGCCCAGAGCCTGCGGGTGCAGCCCACCGGCACCACCAGCTTCGACCCGGGTGACGAGGTGTTCGGGCTGTACTCCTCCTGGCCGTTCTTCTACGGCACGCACGGGCAGGACTACGCCGTCTCCACCCAGGACCGGCTCAACACCTGGGACGCCGCCGTGAAGCACCACGTCCGCGCCTACCCGGTGCCCGGGCAGCCCGACAGCTACGTCGTCGCCACCGAGGAGCACACCTCCGGCTTCGACTACCAGGACGTCGTCCTGCTGGTGACCAACGTCAAGGCGGCGCCCGCGCCGTCCAACGGCGGGGTCCTGTCGGTGACCAGCGCGGACGGCGTCACCAACGCCGCCGCGGCGGTGCCCGCAGCCCAGCGCACCGCCGTGCCGGCGACCGACCGGGTCGTGCTCAGCACCCTCGGCACCAAGGACGCCGAGTTCGCCACCACCCAGCGCACCCACGACCGCGCCCCGGTGCGGATCGCCAACACCGGCACCGAGCCGGTCACGGTCAGCGCCGTGAGCGCGAGCGCCGGCTTCGGCGTCGAGCTCCCGGCCGGCACCACCGCCCCGTTCACCCTGGCCCCCGGCGCCGCGGTGGAGGCGACGGTGCTCTTCACCCCGACGATCACCAGCACCACGGTGCGGAACCAGCTGGTGCGCGGGAGCCTGGCGGTCACCTCCACCGCGGGGGTGGGCGGCACGGCGAGCCTGACCCTCGCCGGGCAGTACCAGCGGGCCTCGGAGAACGGCGACGAGCCCGACTTCCAGGAGGTGCTCACCGCGTTCGGGTGGACCACCACGGCGCCCCCGGCGCAGCTGACCGCGGGCGTGGGCGGCTACGCGGCCGTCGGCGACGAGGTGCTCAGCCCGTACTGGCGGCGCGCCGACACCACCAAGCCCGTGGTGTTCACCCAGATCGCCGCGCTGCACGGCTGCTGCTCCACCGGCGGCGGCGACAGCCTGGGCACCCACCTCAAGGGCTCGACGGCGGTGACCAACCGGGTCACCCACGGCGGGCTGTGGGGCCAGTCGCTGCTGCCCGGCGGCACCACCGGCACCACGCTGGCCCAGGGGGTCTACTCGCCCGCCGCCACCGACGTGTTCGGCATCAAGATCGGCCCCGAGTGGTCCGACCCGACCCGCAACAACGGCGAGCTCGACCGCACCAACGGGTGCACCGCCGAGGTCTGCGGGCACCACGTCCGGTTCTTCCCGGTCGAGGACGCCACCGGCGCCCGCGTGCCCGGCACCTACGTCTTCGGGATGGACTTCTCCGGGATCAACTACGACTTCCAGGACAACATGTACCTGGTCACCAACGTGCGGCCCGAGCTCGGCACCGCGCCCACCGGCCTGACCGCCGCCCCGGGCGACCGCCGCGCCGACCTCGCGTGGACGGCGAACGCCGAGTCCGGCGTCAGCGGCTACCAGGTGTTCCGGTCGACCACCCTGCCGGTGCCGACCACGGGCACGCCGCTGGCCACGGTGACCACCCCGGCCCACTCGGACCGGTCGGTGGCCAACGGCACGACGTACCACTACGTCGTCCGCGCCACCTACGCCGCGACGGTGGGCGGCGGCACCTCCCCGGCGTCCGCGCCGGCCGCCGTCACCCCGCTGAGCGCCTCGGCGTTCAGCGCCCGGGTCGACTTCACCACCCCGACCGCGGCGCCCGCGACCGGCTACGTGACCGACTACGGCCAGGCCTACGGCCCCCGCGTCGGGGCCGCGCAGGGCACCGGCCTCAGCTACGGCTGGGTCCGCCCCGGCACCGCGATGCCCCTCGACCTCTCGGTCGGGGGCACCACCCCCGGCAACGGCCGCAAGCGCGGCCTGGTGGCCGACGCGCGGGTCGACTCGTTCGTCCACGTGCAGGGGAACCTGTCCTCGCCGCAGCCGTTCAACGGCACCGCGGTCGAGGGGGCCTGGGAGATCGCCGTCCCGAACGGCACCTACGCGGTGACCGCCGGCGCCGGCGACGTGCAGATGAACACCGTCGAGTCCGCCGACCGCCAGACCGTGGTGGCCGAGGGCACCCGGATCATCAGCGGGTTCACCTCCACCGGCCCCTCCGGCTCGGTCACCCGGTCGACCACCGGCACCGGCACGGTGACCGTCACCGACGGACGGCTCACGCTGACCGCCGGCGACGGGGTCAACACCAAGATCCAGTACGTCGACGTCACCGCGGCCTCGGCGCCGGTCGACACCACCGCCCCCCCGGCGGTGACCGGCCTGGTCGCCACCGCCTCGGCGGCGGGCGTCGAGCTGGACTGGGCCGACTCCCCGGCGGCGGACCTCTACGGCTACACCGTGGCCCGGGGCACCTCGGAGGCGGGGCCGTTCACCCCGCTGACCACCGAGCCGGTCTTCGCCTCCGCCTACGTCGACACCACGGCCCCGGCCGGCACCGCCGTGGTCTACGCGGTGCGCGCGGTCGACACCTCCGACAACGCCTCGCTCGCCACCACGGCGACCGCGACCCGGCCGGCGGCCGCACCCTCGACGGTGCGGATCAACGCCGGTGGCGCCGCCCAGACCGTCGGGTCGACCACCTGGTCGGCGTGCACGACGACCACGGCCTGCTCGGGCTGGGTCACCGGCGGCGCGGCGTACGCCGAGGCGGGCGACACCACCACCGGGGTGCCGGCGGGGATGAACAACGCCCTGTTCACCTCGGAGTGGACCGGCGGCGCCGGCGCCGCCACCGGGGCGCGGGTCTTCGGGTTCGACGTCCCCGTGACGAACGGCGACCACCTGGTGCGGCTGCACTTCGCGGAGCTGAACAAGACCGCGGCGGGCACGCGCACCTTCTCGGTCGACCTCGAGGGCCGCCGCGTCCTCACCGGCTTCGACGTCTTCGCCGCCGCCGGCGGCGCGAACCGGG
>CADCUY010000239.1 GCA_902806005.1 uncultured Quadrisphaera sp.
GTCGGCGCTGGGGTCGGCGCTGCTCACGGCGCCGAGGGTACGTCCGCACGCCGACGGCCGGCCGGGCCCGCGGCTAGGGTCGGCGCGGTGGGACGGCACGCGAGGGTCGCCGAGCTGGCGGGGCTGGAGGCGCGCCCGAGGAGCGGGCCGACGGTGGTCGCCGACCTCGGCTGCGGCGAGGGGCGCACCGTGCGCGCGGTGCTCGAGCGGGTGGCGGCGCTGGCGGCGGGCGGCGGCGTGGTCGTCCACGCCCTCGACCAGGTCTCCGCGCTGCCGGAGGACCTGCTGGCCGACCCCCGCGTGCGCAGCCGGATCACCGACCTCGACCGGAGCCTGCCGCTGGAGGCGGGGAGCGTGGACGTCGCGCTGTCGCTGAACGTCGTCGAGCACCTCGGCGACCCCGTGGCGCACCTGCAGGAGGCGCACCGGGTGCTGCGGCCCGGCGGCGTGCTCGTGCTGGCGCACTCGGACTGGGACACGGCGCTGTTCACCTCGGGCGACGACGCGCTGACCCGGGTGCTGGTCGACCGGTTCGTGGCGGCCGCTCCCCCGCACCCCGCCCCGGCCCGCGGCGGCCGGGTCGACGGGTTCACCGGGCGCAAGCTGCTGGCCCTGGCCGCGGCCAGCGGGGCCCGCGGGGCGCCGTGGGCGGTGGCGGAGGTCACCGCGTGGGCCGACGCGCACCGCCGCTTCGACGACGGGTCGGTGGCGTGGAAGGTGGCCACCGGGATGCTCGCCGCCACCCGCGACGACCCCGAGCTCGCGGCGCGCGCCGCGGGGTGGCTCGAGGAGCTGCGGCGGATCGCCCGCTCGGGGCAGTTCCTCTTCACCGTCACCGACGTCGCCGTCGTGCTGCGCGCCGTCCCGGCCTGAGCACCCGGAGGGACCGTCGTCGTCGTCGTCAGCGGAGCGAGGCGGTGGCGGCGCTGGGGACGAGCGGGGTCGCGGCACGCCGCCGACTCCCGCTAGGGCCGCTCGGCCGGGCGGACGGTCTCCTCGCTGCCGGGCTCCTCGCTCGCGGGCTCCAGGCTCTCGGGCGGCGCGGTGAGCGTCGCCGGCACGGGTGGGCGCCGTCCCTCCAGCCGGGCCGCCGTCCGCGCCCGCTCGGCCTGGGCCAGCAGCGCGGCGACCGCCTCCGCGGCGTCCAGGTGCGGCGCGACGGGGCGCACCGGCCCCGGCGTGGAGTGCACCACCAGGGTGCTCAGGCGCAGGCGGCGCTGCCAGGGGCCCTGCACCAGGCCGAGCGACTGGGTGCGCCCGTGCGGGACGACGTCCAGGCTGCGCCACAGCCGCCCGCGGCGCAGCAGCAGCTGCGACGGCGTCGCGCGCAGGCCCTGGCGGCGCCAGCCCACGGGGTCGAGCACCCGGGCCCGGCGCGGGGAGGTGGTCCAGCCCGAGGGACCGGTGCCGGTGAGGCCCTCCTCCACCGCCGCCGGATGCGGTGCCGGGTCGCCGGCGGTCGGGTGGTCGTCGGGCACGACCAGCGCCAGCAGCAGGTCGACCTCGGGGCGGGTGCAGACGGGCACCACCTGGGTCGAGGACCCCTGCTCGCCGTCGCTCTCCAGCCCGTAGCCGGCGACGTTGACCTCGACCTTCCACCACGAGGTCAGCCGCCACAGCGGGGGCTGGCTCACCCGCACCGCCTGCACGCGGCCCCGCGGGATGGTCTGGGAGCGGCGGTCGAGCAGCCCGTGCCGCAGCCGCAGCCCCACCGCGGTGCGCTCGACGGTCCACGCGCCGCCGCGGGCGATGTCGCGCGCGATGCCGGCGGCGACGCCGAGCACCGCGGGCCCGAAGCCGAGCAGCGGGCTGAGCGAGCCCGTCACGCTGATCGCCACGACGACGGCGACCAGCCCGCCCAGCAGCACCAGCGGCGCGGTGCCCAGCGCCACCGACCCGACGAGGCG
>CADCUY010000240.1 GCA_902806005.1 uncultured Quadrisphaera sp.
GACGGCGCCGACGACCTGGTGCCCGTGCGCGCCGACCGCCTCCCGGCCGACGAGCGCACCGGCGTCGACCGGTGGCGGATCACCCTGGCCGGTGCGCCGGAGTCACGGGGTGCGGCAGCACCGGCGCCCGGGAGCGCGGCGCCGGCCGCCGGGCCCGCTGCCGGGCCGCGGGTCGCCGTCGACCTGCGCCTGGGGCACGTCGCGGAGGCCCAGCGGCTGACCTGCGGCGCGGAGCAGGAGCAGTACGCGCGCACCTGGGAGATGACCGGCCTGCGCGTCCTCCCCGCCGGCTGACGCCGGCTCAGCCCCCGAAGAGGGTCTCCAGCTGCGCCTGCGCGGCGACGAAGAAGAGCGTCCCGAACAGCAGGATCGACCACACCATCATCGCCAGGCGGAAGCCGCGGATGCGGATCGGGCCGGGGAGGATGCGCCGGTTGACCAGGATCAGCAGCCCGGAGTAGATGAACATCATGAACCCGCCCACCACGGCGGAGATCACGAGCAGCACGATCGGCTGGTCGAAGCCCACGGCCAGCACGCCGATGCCGATCGCCACCAGGCCCCAGACCAGGCGGGCGTAGACCCGGCTCTCGTTCGCGTCGCGCCGGTAGGAGGTCTTGATGACGTCGGCCGCCATCCGGGAGGTGTAGTCGACGATCCCGAGCGCGGCGCTGAACAGGGCGAAGGCGCCGACGAACCAGAAGAAGTACTGGAACCACGGCCCGACGCGCTCCCCGAGCACCTGGCCCTCGGTCTGGATGAAGCTGACGTCGCTGGCCAGGCCCTCGCGGCCGAAGACCGTGGAGTAGGCGAGCATCGAGGTGAAGAGGATCGTCAGGAAGGTGATGAGCACGAAGGTGCTCAGCTGCTCGACGTTGGCGAAGCGCCACCAGCCGCGCCAGCGCTCGAGGTTCTCCTTCGTGGGCTCGAAGGCGTAGCCGGTGCTGGGCACGGCCTCGGGCTGGCCGGTGATCGGGCTGACCAGGCGGGGCACGTACGCGCCCATCCCGAAGCCCTTGTCGCGCATCCAGTTCGCCTGCACGAGGTTCTGGCCGCCGCCCCCGCCGGCGAAGGCGAGCGCGCCGAGCAGCAGGGCGAAGCCCAGCTCCTGGGCGGGGATCGTCGCCTCGGTGACGATCTGCGGGGCGTCGCTCCACGCCGCGGCCCCGACGGCGAAGATCCCGCCGACGAGGAACAGCAGGGCCACGGCCGCCACCTTGAGCTTCTGGGCGCGCTCCATGGCCACGTAGACCACGGGCGCGAGGGTGAGGATGGCGCCGATCAGCAGCAGCAGGCCGATGCCGATGTAGCGGGGCTCGCCGCCGAAGAGGTAGCTGAGCAGGGTGGCCGAGCTGATCGCCCAGCCGGGCCAGAGGTTCGCGAAGTAGGTGAGCAGCGCGAAGACGACGCCCCAGTGCCGCCAGTAGCGGCTGAAGCCGGTGAGCGCGGTCTCGCCCGTGGCGAGGGTGTAGCGCTCGACCTCGAGGTTGAGGAAGAACTGGGTGACGAGGCCGACGACGGCGGCCCAGACGAAGACCAGGCCCACCTGGGAGGCGATGTAGGGGTAGAGGACGAACTCCCCCGACGACAGGCCGACGCCGGCGGCGATGATGCCGGGGCCGACGTACTTGCGGTAGCTCGTGGGAGCGGCCGGGAGGTCGCGGACCTCGGGCCTGGGGTGGTGGCGGGTGGGGAAGGCGTCGGCGACGGAGCTTCCCGGGCGCGCGCTCCGCGGGTCGGTCTGCGCCATCGCAGCCTCCGGTGGTCGACGGGGTGGTGCCGCGACCCTAGGCACTGGCCCGCGGGTCGGCCACCCGCGGCCGCGCCCCCCACGCTGCCGGAGCGGCGCTGCTCCCGCGCCCGCACCGCACTGTCCGGGAACAGAGATCGGAGGGCA
>CADCUY010000241.1 GCA_902806005.1 uncultured Quadrisphaera sp.
CTCGGGCCTGCTCGGCGGCTCAGGCCTGCTCGGCGGCTCAGGCCTGCTCGGCGGCTCAGGCCTGCTCGGCGGCTGCGGGCGGTGGGGGCGCCGAGGTGCGGTAGAGCACGTGGCGGCGCAGCGGCGAGCCCACCGGCACCCGCGGGTGGTCGAAGTCGTCGGCGGGGTCGCGGCGCAGGCCGAGCCGCTCCATCACCGCCCGCGAGCGCGCGTTGCCGACGGCGGTGAAGGAGACGACCTCGTCCAGCTCCAGGTCGTCGAAGGCCCGGTGCAGGGCCGCGGTGGCGGCCTCGGTGGCGTAGCCGTGGCCCCAGGCCCACCGGGCCAGGCGCCAGCCGACCTCGACGGCGGGCGTGAACGACGCCTCGAACGTCGCACGGGCCAGGCCGGTGAAGCCCGCGAACCCCGTGCGGGGGCTCACGGACGTCGCCGGTGCGCCGCCTCGGGCCGGGGCCACGACCTCCACCGCCCACAGGCCCCACCCGTGCTCGGCCAGGTGGGCGTCCGCCCGGTCGGCGAGGGCGTCGCTGGCGGCCCGCTCCAGGAGCGCCGGGAAGTGCTCCATCACCTCGGGGTCGGCGTTGAGCTCCGCGAAGGGTGCGCGGTCCTCCTCGCGCCACCGCCGCAGGAGCAGCCGGTCGGTGCGCAGCTCGCCCACCGGTGACCTCAGGCCGGCGGGGCGGGCTCGAGGTGCACGGCCTTCAGCGCGGTGAGCTCGCCGAGCAGGTCGGGCCCGAAGCCGCGCCCGCTGCCGCTGCCGCGCCGGGGGTCGGCCGAGCCGCCGGGCGCCCCGCCCCACACGGCGTTGACCTTCACGGTGCCGACCTCCAGCTCGGCCGCCGCCTCCAGGGCGTGCGCCGTCGAGGGGGTGAGCACCGTGGCGGCCAGGCCGTAGGCGCCCGACCCGGCCAGCGCCAGGCCCTCCTCCCACGAGGCGACCACGCGCAGCGCGGCCACCGGGCCGAAGGTCTCCTCCGCCATCACCGCCATCTCCTCGCGGCAGCCGGTGAGCACGGTGGGCGGGTACCAGCTGCCCGGGCGGTCCAGCCGCGCGCCACCGGTGAGCACCTGCGCCCCCGCGGCCCGCGCGGCGTCGACGTGACCGGCGACGACGGCCAGCTGCCGCTCGTCGACCAGCGGGCCGAGCTCGGTGGCGGCGTCGCGGGGGTCGCCGACCGCCATCGCCCCGGCCAGGGCCACCAGCTCCGCGGTGACGGCGTCGGCGATGTCGGCGTGCAGGTACACGCGCTCCACCGAGGTGCACAGCTGGCCGGTGTTGGTGAACGCGCCCGCGGCGATCTGCGCGGCCGCCCACCGCGGCTCGACCCCCGCGTCGACCAGCACCGGGTCCTTGCCGCCGTTCTCGACCAGGGCCTTCGCGCCCCGCCGGCCGGTGGCGGCGGCGATCGCCCGCCCGGTCGCCGTGCTGCCCACCTGAGCCACCACGTGCACGCGCTCGTCGGCGACGATCCGCGCCCCGACCGCCCCGTCGCCGGCCAGCACCTCCAGCACGCCCTCGGGCAGGTGGGCGGCGACGAGGCGGGCCATCGCCTCCCCCGCGGCGGAGCACCGCTCGGACGGCTTGTGGACCACGGTGTTGCCCCCGACCAGCGCGGCGGCGAGCAGGCCGGCCGCGGCCGGGAAGGGATCGTTCCACGGCGTGATCACCGCGACCAGCCCGCGGGGCTCGCGGCGCACGACGTCCACCGCGCCGAGCGCGCCGCCGAGGTTCCGCCCGGCGTCCAGCACCCCGGTGACCGCGGCCTCGTCGAGGATGTCGGCGGCGACCCTGGCCGAGTCGCGGGCCTGGCCGAGCAGGCGCCCGGTGGCCGCCGTCAGCTGGTCGCCCAGGTCGTCGGCGCCGTCGCGGACCGCGGCCGCGGCAGCGCGCAG
>CADCUY010000242.1 GCA_902806005.1 uncultured Quadrisphaera sp.
GCGGGGCCGGCACCAGCCCGGCGGCGGGTGCGGCGCAGGCCGGCGAGGACCAGGGCGCTCACGAGGAGCCCGAGCACCAGGCCGGCGAGCGCGGCGGTCAGGGCGTCCACGCGTCGCAGGGTAAGCCCGCGCCGCCGCCGCAGCGGTCCCGCAGCGGGGCCGAGGG
The DNA here is from genome assembly GCA_902806005.1 of uncultured Quadrisphaera sp. Lineage (GTDB taxonomy): Bacteria > Actinomycetota > Actinomycetes > Actinomycetales > Quadrisphaeraceae > CADCUY01. Next base: position 167 of record CADCUY010000242.1, read on the forward strand.
GCCCGTCGGCGCACCCGTTCGTGCGACGTTCACCCGCGGCGCAGCCGTTGTTCACCACCGGCGCCCAGGCTGGGTCGACAGCACCGGGGGCCTGTGCCAGCCTCGAAGGGCCGGTCACCGGACCGGACACGAATCGAGGAGCACTCCCGTGCGCGACGTCTTCCACCACGAGCTCGACCAGCTGGCGGAGCGGCTGCAGGCGATGACCGGCCTGGTGGGCGTGGCCATGGGCAGCGCGACGCGCGCCCTGCTGGAGGCCGACCTGCGCCTGGCGGAGAGCGTCATCGCCGACGACGCCCAGGTCGACGAGGCCCAGCGCGACCTCGACGAGCGCGCCGTGCAGATCCTGGCCCGGCAGTCGCCGGTGGCCACCGACCTGCGCGTGGTCGTCGCCTCGCTGCGGATGAGCTCCAGCCTGGAGCGGATGGGCGACCTGGCCCGGCACGTCGCCGCCCTCGCCCGCCTGCGCTACCCGCGGCACGCCATCCCCGACTCCCTGCGCGGCACGTTCGCCGAGATGGGGGACATCGGCCAGCGCATCGCGGTGAAGGCCGGCCAGGTCATCGCCACCCGCGACCTGGAGCTGGCCGCGGAGCTCGAGCGCGACGACGACGCGCTCGACGCGCTGCACCGGCGCACCTTCCAGGTGCTGTCGTCGGTGGAGTGGGCCGAGGCGGCCGACACCACCGCCGACGTCGCCCTGGCCAGCCGCTACTTCGAGCGCTTCGGCGACCACGCCATCTCGGTGGCCCGTCGCGTGAACTTCCTCGTCACCGGCGAGTACGCGCCCGGCACCCACTCCCCCGGGCCGGAGCTCGAGCCGATCGGCTGAGGGTCGCGGAGCGGCTCAGCGCCCCTGGTTGGCCACGGCGGCCACCGCGGCGGCTGCCGCCTCGGCGTCGAGGTAGCGCCCGCCGGGCGTGGTGGGCACCAGGTCGGCGTCGAGCTCGTAGAGCAGCGGGATGCCCGTGGGGATGTTCAGCCCGGCGATCGCCGCGTCGGAGACCCCGTCCAGGTGCTTGACCAGCGCCCGCAGCGAGTTGCCGTGGGCCGCGACCAGCACCACCCGGCCGGCGCGCAGGTCGGGCACCACCGCGTCGTACCAGTGCGGCAGCATCCGCGCGACGACGTCGGCCAGGCACTCGGTGCGCGGGGCGACGCCGCGCACCCCTTCGAGGTCGGCGTAGCGGGGGTCGCCGGCCTGGCTGAACTCGTCGCCGGGCTCGATCGGCGGCGGCGGCACGTCGTAGGAGCGGCGCCAGGTCATGAACTGCTCCTCGCCGTACTGGGCGAGGGTCTGCTTCTTGTCCTTGCCCTGCAGGGCGCCGTAGTGCCGCTCGTTGAGCCGCCAGGTGCGCCGCACGGGGACCCAGTGCCGGTCGGCGACGTCGAGGGCCGCACCGGCCGTGGCGATCGCGCGGCGCAGCAGCGAGGTGTGCACGACGTCGGGCAGCAGGCCCTCGGCGGCCAGCAGCTCCCCGCCGCGCACCGCCTCGGCCCGCCCGCGCTCGGAGAGCGGGACGTCGACCCAGCCGGTGAAGAGGTTCTTCGCGTTCCAGGTGCTCTCGCCGTGGCGCAGCAGCACCAGGGTCGCGGGGCGCGCGGGGGTCACGGGGGCGGGGCTCACGCGGGGAGCGTAGCCACGTCGGCGACGGTCAGCCCGGCGCCGCCCGCCGCCGCGGCGTAGGCGGCGAGCACCGCGTCGGCGGTGCG
>CADCUY010000243.1 GCA_902806005.1 uncultured Quadrisphaera sp.
CCTCACGCCGACCGCTGCGCGGTGGTGGCGCGGACCAGGGCCAGCAGCTGCGCGACGGTCTCCTCCAGGGTCAGCGCGGAGGAGTCCAGGGTGTGCACCCCGTCGGCCGCGGTGTGGAAGCTGGAGACGGTCGCGTCGTCGGCGTCGCGGCGCAGCACCTCGTCCCGGGTGCGCTCGAGGGCTCGGGCCCCCGCCTCGCCGTGCAGCTCGCGGGCGCGCCGCGCGAGCCGGGCGAGCTCGTCGGCGACCAGCAGCACCCGCACGTCGGCGTCGGTGACGACCACGGTGGTGGTGTCGCGCCCCTCCAGGACCACCCCGGCGCCGCGGGCGGCGGCCTCGACGATCGCCCGCTGGCGCCGCAGCAGCTCGGCGCGGACCCCGAGGTCGGTGGCGACCGCGCTGACCGCGGCGGAGATGCGGCTCTCGCGCACGGCGGCGGTGACGTCGGTGCCCGCCACGCGCACGGTCGGTGCCGCGGGGTCGGTGCCGACCACGAGGTCGAGCTCGCGCGCCGCGCGCTCCGCGGGGCTGCCGCCCTCGCCGGGGCCGCCGGCGAGGGGCACGCCGCGCTCGAGGCACCACCAGCACACCGCCCGGAACATCGCCCCGGTGTCGAGGTAGGCCAGGCCCAGCTCCGCCGCGACCCGCCGGCTGACCGTGGACTTGCCCGACCCCGACGGGCCGTCGACGGCGACGACCACCCCGCGCCGGACGGTCGCGGTGGGGTGGGCGCCGGTCTGCTCCGGGCGCGGCTGCGCCACGCGCGCCTCCTGGTGGGCTCGGTACGGGGACGGTGGGGGCGGCGCACCCGGGAGCGGCCGACCCCCGAGGGTAGTCCCCGCGCGGGCCCTAGGCTCCGGGGCGTGAGCGCACCCCCCGACGACCTGCTCGAGGCGCTGGACTTCGCCGGGCAGCTGGTGACCCGCTGCGGCCACGAGGCCGCCGCCCGCCAGCGGGGGGTGGTCGAGCACGCCAAGCCCGGCGGCTCGCTGGCCGGGGCCGCGGTCACCGACGTCGACCTCGACCTCGAGCGGGCGATCGACGAGGCGGTGGCGCAGCGCTACCCCGGCGACGGCCTGCTCGGCGAGGAGGGCGCCGACCGGGCGGGCACCAGCGGGCGCACCTGGGTGGTCGACCCCGTGGACGGCACCCTGAACTACGCCCGCCGGGCCGGGCCCTGGTCGGTGGTCCTGTGCGCGTGGGCCGGTGACGACCCCCTGCTGGCGGCGGTGTGGACCGACGGGGTGCTCTACACCGCGGCGACCGGCCGCGGCGCGTGGCTGGACGGCGCCCCCCTGGCCCTCGGCGACGGCGAGGCGGAGGTGGGCGGCATCGTCCGCGTGCCCGCCGCCCTGGCCGGCGCCACCGACGCCGCCGGGTGGCTGACGCGCACCGTGGAGTCCTCGGCCGCGGAGCTGGTCGCGGTCGCCGACGGCCGCTCCACCGGCGCGGTGCGCCTGCGCGGCGACCGGCGCGACCTGCACGGGCCCGCGCTCATCGCCCAGGAGGCCGGCGCCACCGTCACCGACCTGGACGGCGGACAGTGGACGGGCGCGTCCCCGGGGCTGGTGCTGGCCGACGCCGGCGCGCACGCCGCGCTGCTGGAGCTGGCGCGGGCGGGCCGCCGCAGCGGGACGCCGCCGAAGGACTGACGGCGGCGGGTCGGCTCAGCCCTCGTGCACCGACCAGCCGAGGGCGCCCAGCTGCTCGACCAGGGTGGTGCGGGCCGCGGGGAGCACGAACACCTCGGCCAGGCCCAGGGCCCGCGCCGGTGAGTGGTCCAGGCGCAGCTCCTCGAGGTTGACCCCGGCCGCCGCGATGTCGGCGAACAGCCGGGCCAGCTCACCAGGCCGGTCGTCGACGAGCACGGTGACCGA
>CADCUY010000244.1 GCA_902806005.1 uncultured Quadrisphaera sp.
GGTCGGCGGACGCGGCCTTCGCGTGGCGCACGAGCACCAGGCGCCGCGGCGCGCCCGGCGCCGCGGGCACCGGGGGCCGCTCAGGCGCCGACGGCGTGCACGCCGCCGTCGACGTGCAGGATCTCGCCCGTCGTCTTGGGGAACCAGTCCGAGAGCAGGGCCACGCAGGCCTGCGCCGGGGGCACCGGGTCCTTGACGTCCCAGCTGAGCGGCGCCCGCTCGTCCCAGGTGCTCTCGAAGACCTCGAACCCGGGGATCGCCTTGGCGGCGGTGGTGCGCACCGGGCCGGCGGCGACGAGGTTGCAGCGCACCCCCTGCGGGCCGAGCTCGCGGGCCAGGTAGCGGCTGACCGACTCGAACGCCGCCTTGGCCACGCCCATCCACCCGTACACCGGCCAGGCCAGCGACGCGTCGAAGGTGAGGCCGACGACGCTGGCGCCCGGGGCCAGCAGCGGCCGGCACGCCACGGTCAGCGCCTGGAGCGAGTAGGCCGAGACCTGCAGCGCGGTGGAGACGTCGGACCACGGCGCGCTGAGGAAGTTGTCGCCCATCGTGGTCTGCGGGGCGAAGCCGATCGAGTGCACCACCCCGTCCAGGCCGTCGAGGTGCTCCCCGACGGCCCCCGCCAGGGCGGCCAGGTCGTCCTCGGACTGCACGTCCAGCTGCACCACCGGCGCGGGGGCGGGCAGCCGCTTGGCGATCGTCGAGGTGATGCGCATCTGGCGGCCGAACGAGGAGAGCACCACGGACGCGCCCTCCTGCTGCGCCAGCCGCGCCACGTGGAAGGCCATCGAGGTGTCGGTGAGCACCCCCGTGACCAGCAGCCTCTTGCCGTCGAGCAGACCCATCAGCGCCCTTCCCTGGTGCCGTGCGTGTCGGTGTCCATGCGGTCAGTGCCCCATCCCGAGGCCCCCGTCGACGGGGACCACCGCCCCGGTGACGTAGGCGGCCTCCTCGGAGGCCAGGAAGCGCACCACCGCGGCGACCTCCGCGGCGGTGCCGAAGCGGCCCAGCGGCACCCTCTCGCGGTAGCCGTCCTGGGTCTGCTCGGGCAGCGCGGCGGTCATGTCGGTCTCGACGAACCCGGGGGCGACGACGTTCGCGGTGATCCCGCGGGGGCCCACCTCGCGGGCCAGGGAGCGGGCCAGGCCCACCAGCCCCGCCTTGGAGGCGCCGTAGCCCACCTGCCCCGCCGAGCCGGTCATCCCGACCACGCTGGAGATCAGCACCACGCGGCCCCGGCGCAGCCGCAGCATGCCCTTGGTGGCCCGCCGGACCACGCGGAACGCGCCGACGAGGTTGGTGTCGAGGACGGCGGCGAAGTCGTCGTCGGTCATCCGCAGCACCAGCTGGTCGCGGGTGATGCCGGCGTTGGCCACCACCACCTCCACGGGCCCGTGCTCGGCCTCCGCGCGGGACAGCGCGGCATCCACGCTCTCGGTGGAGGTGACGTCGCACGCGACGGCGAGCGCCCCGGCCGGCACGTCGTCGGCGGAGCCCGAGCGGTGGGTGGCGGCCACGCGGTCGCCGCCGGCGACGAAGGCGGCGGCGATGGCGTGCCCGATGCCGCGGCTGCCACCGGTGACCAGCACGCTGCGCCCGCCGCGCGCCCCTGCTCCTGGCTCGTCCACGCCCGGAACCGTACCCACCCGGGGAGCGGTAGCGTCACCGCCGTGCGAGCCGTGGAGATCACCGCCTTCGGCGGCCCCGAGGTGCTCACCGCCACCGACGTGCCAGAGCCGGTGCCGGGCGAGGGCCAGACGCTGCTGCGGGTGCGCGCCGCGGGGGTGAACTTCGCCGACACGATGCAGGCCGAGGACGCCTACCTCGCACCGGTGCGGCTGCCCTTCGTGCCCGGCACCGAGGTCGCGGG
>CADCUY010000245.1 GCA_902806005.1 uncultured Quadrisphaera sp.
GCGGCGCTCGCCGCGCTGCTGGCGCGCGGCGACGCCGCGCTCGTCGACCTGCGGACCGCCTGGGAGCAGAGGGCCGGGCCGCGGGTCGAGGGGGCCCGGGCCGTGGCCTGGGCCGAGGCCGTCGCCGACCCCGCCGTGCTGCCGGACGGGCCGCTGGTGCTGGCCTGCCGCACCGGGCTGCGCTCGGAGCTGGTGCTGCGGGCCGCGCTGGCCAGCGGCCGGGACGACGTCGCGCACCTGGACGGCGGCCTGCTCACCTGGGCGACGCCGTAGCCTTCGGCGGATGAGCGCGCCCACCCGCGAGCCGGACGCCGGAGCCGGCCCTGCGACGTCCGAGCTCGTCGTGCTGCTCGACGAGCACCGCCGCCCGTGCGGCACGGCCGAGAAGGCCGGCGTCCACACCGCCGACACCCCGCTGCACCTGGCCTTCTCGTGCTACGTCACCGACGGCGCGGGGGCGCTGCTGATGACCCGGCGCGCGGTCGCCAAGCGCACCTGGCCCGGGGTGTGGACCAACAGCGCCTGCGGCCACCCCGCCCCGGGCGAGGCGGTGGAGGACGCGGTGGTGCGCCGCCTGCGCCAGGAGCTGGGGCTCGAGCTGGCGCAGCTGGAGCTGGTCCTGCCCGACTTCGCCTACCGCGCGGTCGACGCCTCCGGGGTGGTCGAGAACGAGGTGTGCCCCGTCTACACCGCCGTCGCCGCGGGCGACCCCTCGCCCGACCCGGCGGAGGTCGAGGAGTGGCGCTGGGTGCCGTGGGAGCGGGCCGCCGAGCTGGCCCGGGACGCGCCGTGGGTGCTCAGCCCGTGGTCGGTGCTCCAGCTGGCGCAGCTGCCCCCGCCCCGGTGACCGCCCGCGCCCCGCGCCGGCGCTACCTCGACGACGTCGGCCCCCTGGTCGACGCGATCCCGCCGGGCCGGGTGCTCACCTACGGCGACGTCGCGGAGCTCACCGGGTGGGGGGCGCCGCGCGCCGTCGGCACGGTGATGGCCCGGCACGGGCACGAGCTGCCCTGGTGGCGGGTGGTGCGCGCCGACGGGTCGCTGGCCGAGGGGCTGCTGGCCCGGGCCCGGCTGCACTGGGCGGAGGAGGGCACGCCGCTGCGCGTCGGCGGCGACGCGGTCGACCTGGAGCGGGCCCGTTGGGAGGGCCCCGAGCCGGCTGCGGGCTGAGGGCCGGCGGTCCGCGTCACGGGGTCGTGGCGTCGATCACGGCCTGCAGCCCCAGCGCCGGTGGCGGGGGCAGGGGGCGAGCGCCCTCGCCCGGCGCCTGCGCCGCGAAGGCCTGCAGCAGGTAGGCCAGCAGGCGGCGGGAGACGGCGTCGGCGACCTCCGGCGGCGTGGCCGTGGTCCCGGTGGTGGCCAGCAGGACCAGGGCCAGGTCGTGGGGGGAGAAGTCGCGGCGCAGCCGCCCGGCGGCCTGGGCCCGCCGCACCACCTCGGCGAACGCCCGCTCGGCCCGCGCGCGCCGCTCGTCGTGGGCCCCGGGGCGCGTGGCCAGGACGGCCTGGGTGAAACCGCGGTCGCGCAGCTGCACCGCGCGCACCGACTCCAGCAGCTGGCGGAAGGCGCGCCACGGGTCGGGGTCGGCGAGCGCCGTGGCGAGCAGGTCGTCGCAGGTGGCCAGCTGCTCGGCGAAGACCTCGTCGACGAGGGCCTGCTTGGTGGGGAAGCGGCGGAAGAGCGTGGCGATGCCCACCCCGGCCCGGCGCGCGACCGCGGCCATCGGCACGTCGACGCCGCGCTGGGCGAAGACCTCGCGGGCCGCGTCCAGGATCCGGGCCCGGTTCCGGGCGGCGTCGGCGCGCAGGACGCCGCGCACCGGCGGGGCCGCGGGGTCGGCCATCGGCGCCGGGCCTCCTGTCGGGTCGCCGCG
>CADCUY010000246.1 GCA_902806005.1 uncultured Quadrisphaera sp.
CCGCGAGCGCACCTGGGAGCGGCTCTCCTCGACCGGCGAGTACGTGCTCACCACGACGTTCGGCGCCACCGACGACGCCCTGGCCGCGGCGGCGCGGGTGCGGCGGATCCACGAGCACGTCAAGGGCACCGACCCCGTCACCGGCACCGCGTACCGCGCCGACGACCCCGACCTGCTGCTGTGGATCCACTGCGCCCTGGTCGACTCGATCATCGACGTGGTGGGGCGCTCGCGCGGCGGCCTGCGGGCCGGCGAGGCCGACCGGTACGTCGCCGAGCAGGTGACCTCCGCGGAGCTGGTGGGCCTCGACCCGGAGGTCGTGCCGGCGTCGGCCGGCGACCTCGCGTCCTACCTGCAGGAGGTGCGGCCCGACCTGCAGGTCACCCGCATCGCCCGGGAGGCGGCGTCGTACATCATCGCCCCGCCGATGCACCCGCTGCTGGCGCTGGCCACCCCGGCGCGCCCGGCGTGGGCCGCGCTGGGCGGGCTGGCCTTCTCGGCCATGCCCCTGTGGGCCCGGCGGATGTACGCGATGCCGCAGCTGCCCGGGGCGTCGGGCCTCACCGCCGCCGCCAACACCCTCGGCCTGCGCACCCTGCGCACCGCCCTGGCCGGGGCCCAGAGCGTGGTGCCGGCGCTGCGCGACCCGCACGCCCGCCGCGCCCACGCCGCCGCCGCCGCCGACGCGCTGGCCGCGACCGGCACCCCCGTGCCCGCCGGCGGCGACACCGTCATCGACCTCACGGCGCTCGAGGCCCCCGTCGCCGCGGAGCCGGCGCCCCAGCGCTGACCGCCGGCGAGGGCGCTCAGACCTCCAGGCCGGTGGCGAGGGCGAAGATCCGCTCCAGCGACTCCCGCGGGGTGCTGTTCTCGCCCAGCCGGTTGCGCTTGCCGGTGCCGTGGTAGTCGCTGGACCCGGTGGTGAGCAGGCCGTGCTGGGCCGCGAAGGCGCGCAGGCGCACCCGCTCGGACGGCGAGTGGTCGCGGTGGTCGACCTCGACCCCGCCCATGCCGGCCTCGACCATCGCCTCGAGCACGTCCTCGGTCACCACCCGCCCGCGCGAGCTGGCCAGGCAGTGCGCGATCACGGGCACCCCGCCGGCGGAGCGCACCAGCCGCACCCCGTCGACCGGGTGCGGCGCCCCGAGGCCGAGCACGTACGGCGAGCCGTCGCCGAGCACCGTGGCGAAGGCCTCGTCCCGGGAGGAGACCACGCCGACGGCCACGAGCGCGTCGGCGACGTGCGGGCGCCCGACCGTCGCGCCGGAGGCGGCCTGCGCGAGCACGTCGTCCCAGGTGATCGGGTGGTCGCGGGAGAGCAGCTCGGTCATCCGCCGGGCCCGCTGCAGGCGCACCGTGCGGGAGCCGGCCAGCACCGAGGCCAGCTCGGTGTGGCCGGGGTCGTGCAGGTAGCTGAGCAGGTGCACGCTGACGCCGTCGGCCCGGCAGGTGATCTCGGCGCCGGGCACGAGCAGCACGCCCGTCCGCCGGGCCTCCGCCGAGGCCGCCGCCCACCCCGCCGTGGTGTCGTGGTCGGTGATCGCCAGCACCTCCACGCCCGCCGCCGCGGCGGCGGCCACCAGCCCGGCCGGGGTGTCGGTCCCGTCCGAGGCGGTGGAGTGCGCGTGGAGGTCGATCAGCACCCCGGCAGCCTAGGTCGGACGCCGGACACCGCCCGTCGCGGCCGCTGACCACCGCACCGGGGGCCCGTGGCCCGCGGCCTCCCCGAGCGTGCGCACCGCTCCCCCGCCGTCGGGCCAGGTGCGCAGCTGCACCAGCGGGCGCCGCTCCCCGCCCGCGGCCGTCCGGGGCGGCGCCGGCCTGCTGCGCGCCGCCGGCGCCGACGCCGTGGCCGCGGCCCTGCGCGCCTCG
>CADCUY010000247.1 GCA_902806005.1 uncultured Quadrisphaera sp.
CGGCGCGGTGGCGCCGTCGCCGCCCCCGTCGGCGGCCTCCTCGCCGATCACCGCGAGCCGGGCGCCCACCTCGACGGTCTCGTCCTCGCCGACGACGATCTCCTGGAGGATCCCGGCCACGGGGGAGGGGATCTCGGTGTCCACCTTGTCGGTGGACACCTCGAGCAGCGGCTCGTCCACCTCCACCCGGTCGCCCACCTGCTTGAGCCAGCGGGTGACCGTGCCCTCGGTGACGCTCTCGCCGAGGGCCGGCATCTGGACGGAGTCCGCCATGGTGCTCTCCTGTTCTGCGGTGGACCGGTGGTGTCGGGCGGTGGGGCCGGCGCGGGTCAGCCGTGCGAGTGCAGCGGCTTGCCGGCGAGCGCGAGGTGCGCCTCGCCCATCGCCTCGTTCTGCGTCGGGTGCGCGTGGATCAGCTGGGCGACCTCCTCGGGGTACGCCTCCCAGTTCACGATCAGCTGCGCCTCGCCGATCTGCTCGCCCATCCGCGACCCGACGGTGTGGATGCCGACCAGCGGCCCGTCCTTGCGCCGCACGAGCTTGACGAAGCCCGCGGTGCCGAGGATCTGGCTGCGCCCGTTGCCGGCGAGGTTGTACTCGAACGTCGAGACCTGGTCCTCGCCGTACAGCTCGCGCGCCTGGCCCTCGGTGAGCCCCACCGACGCGACCTCGGGGTCGGAGTACGTCACCCGCGGCACCGAGCTGTCGACGACGGGCACGGGGGAGAGGCCGGCGATCTGCTCGGCCACGAAGATGCCGTGCGCGAAGCCGCGGTGCGCCAGCTGGAGGCCGGCCACGATGTCGCCGACGGCGTAGACGTTCTCGACCCCCGTGTGCAGCCGCTCGTCGACCTGGACGAAGCCGCGCTCGAGCACCACGCCCTGCTCCTCGAAGCCGAACCCGGCGGTCACCGGGCCGCGGCCGACGGCGACGAGCAGGTACTCGGCCTCGATCTGGCGGCCGTCCTCGAGCGAGACGACGACGCCGGTCTCGCTCTGCTCGACGCCCTTGAACCGGACGCCGGTGTGGAAGGTGATGCCCCGCTTGCGGTAGGCGCGCTCGAAGGCCTTGGAGCAGGCCTCGTCCTCGACGGGGATGAGGCGGTCGAGGCCCTCGACGATGGTCACGTCGACCCCGAAGGCCTTCCAGGCGCTGGCGAACTCCACGCCGATCACGCCGCCGCCGAGGATCACCGCGCTCTGCGGCACGTGGTCGAGGGCCAGGGCGGTGTCGGAGGTGAGCACCCGGCCCCCGACCTCCAGCCCGGGCAGGGTGCGCGAGGTCGAGCCGGTGGCGAGGACGACGTTGCGCCCGGTGATCCGGCGACCGGCGACCTCGACGGTGTCCTTGGCGACCAGCCGGCCCTCGCCCTCGACGACCGTCACCTTGTTGGCCTTCGCCAGCCCCTGCAGGCCCTTGTAGAGCCGGCCGACGACGGCGTCCTTGTACTTGTTGACCCCGGCCATGTCCACGGAGTCGAAGCTGGCCCGCACCCCGAACTGCTCGCTGTGCCGGGCGCTGTCGGCGACCTCGGCGGCGTGGAGGAGGGCCTTGGTCGGGATGCAGCCGCGGTGCAGGCACGTGCCGCCGAGCTTGTCCTTCTCGACCAGGGTCACGCTCATGCCGAGCTCGGCCGCGCGGAAGGCCGCGGCGTAGCCGCCGCTCCCGCCGCCGAGCACGACCAGGTCGACGACGCCGTCCGCCGGGGCTGCACCTGCTGGGTCGGCCACGGACCCCTCCTCGCTGCTGTGTCTGTGCTGCTGGGCGGCGCGCCGGTGCCGCCGCCTGATCGCCGCCCATCCTGGCACTACCGGCTCAGGCCGGCCCCACGGGTACCGTGGGGCCGGTGGGACTCTTCGGCCGGCTGCG
>CADCUY010000248.1 GCA_902806005.1 uncultured Quadrisphaera sp.
GGGTCGGCCACCGCGCGGGCCTCGGCCACCGCGTCCTCGCCGCCGACGGCGCCGAGCGTCGCGGCCGCCAGGCGCGCCTTGACCGGGGCGGCCGAGAGCCGCTCCTTCATCGTCGAGGCGTACATGTCGGCGTACTCCTGCTCCGACAGCCGCATCAGCTCGTACATGATCTCGTCGGTCACCGACCGCAGCACGAACCGGTCGTTCTCCATGCCCGCGTAGCGGGAGAAGTCCAGCGGCGCGCCGATCACCACCCTCACCCGCGCCACCTTGGGGATGGTGCGGCCGATCGGCTGGACGACGTCGGTGCCCACCATCGCCACCGGGATCACCGGCGCCCCGGTGCGCAGCGCCAGGCGCGCGACGCCGGTCTTGCCGCGGTAGAGGCGCCCGTCGGGGCTGCGCGTGCCCTCGGGGTAGATGCCCACCAGCTCGCCGCGGGCCAGCACCTGCGCGAGCGCGGTGATCGCGCCCTCGGCCGCCTTGCCGCCGGAGCGGTCCACGGGGATCTGCCCGACCCCGCGGAAGAAGCCGGCCTTGAGCCGGCCCTTGGCCCCGCGCCCGGTGAAGTACTCGGCCTTGGCCAGGAAGCTCACCCGGCGCGGCACGACGACGGGCAGGAAGAAGGAGTCGGAGACCGACAGGTGGTTGCTGGCCAGGATCGCCGGACCGGACGGGGGCACGTGCTCGAGCCCGGAGACGGAGGGACGGAAGATCGCCGCCAGCACCGGCCAGAGCAGGGCCTTGCCGATCCAGTAGAGCACCGTTCCTCCTGCCGCTGCGGCCACCCCCGGCCTGGCGGTGCGGGGCAGTGACCGATCACTCTAGGCACGGGGGCGGCGTCTGACACCATGGTGCGATGCCGGCCCCGAGCGTCCTCCCCGGCGCCGAGCCGTTCCGCCACGACGCTCCCGGCGGCGCGGCGGGCGGAGGCGTCGCGGTGCTGCTGTGCCACGGCTTCACCGGCTCCCCCCAGAGCGTGGGCCCGTGGGCCCACGACCTCGCCGCCGCCGGGCTCTCGGTGCGCGTCCCGCTGCTGCCCGGGCACGGCACGAGCTGGCACGACCTGGCCGGCCGCCGGTGGGCCGACTGGGTGGCCGCGGTCGAGGCGGAGCTCGCCGAGCTGCGCGCCGGCGGCGCCACCGTCGTCGTCGGCGGCCTGTCGATGGGCGGCGCGCTGGCGCTGCGCCTGGCCGCCGACCACCCGGGCGACGTCGCGGGCCTGGTGCTGGTCAACCCCGCGGTGCGGCTGACCGACCCCCGGCTGCGGCTGCTGCCCCTCCTGCGGCTGGTCACCGCCAGCGTGGCCGGGGTCGGTGGCGACGTGCGCGAGGGCACCCCGGAGCTCGCCTACGACCGGGTGCCGCTGACCCCGCTGGCCTCCTCGCTGCGCGGCTACCGCGAGCTGCGCCGCGACCTGCACCGGGTGAGCGCGCCGCTGGTGCTGCTGCGCTCGGCGGTCGACCACGTGGTGCCCGCGGCGTCCAGCGCCGCGGTGCTCGCCGGGGTGTCCTCGCGCGACGTGCGCACCAGGGTGCTCGAGGACAGCTGGCACGTGGCCACCCTCGACCGCGACGCGCCGGCGATCACCGCGGCCACCCTCGACCTCGTCGCCCGGGTCGCCCGGGTCGCCCCGGGGGTGCACCGGTGAGCGCCGCCGAGCGCGACGACGAGCGCGGCGCGGAGGGCGGCGGCGAGGTCGAGAAGCCCCCGCAGCGCGACGTGGACGCCGCCTGGGCCGAGATCGTCGCCCGCTGGGAGGGCGAGGTGCCCCGGCCGGAGGACGACCCGCCGCCCGAGCGCCCCGCAGCGGGCGACGCGGGGACGGGAGCCGGCACGGGCGACGCCGTGGCGACGCCGGCCGACCGG